>VSPO01000083.1:0-4668 GCA_009775375.1 Muribaculaceae bacterium
GGGATTTGAGTTGGTTTTTATTGCAGGTTTGCTTTAAATCTGTTAACTTTGCATCGGGTTGCTTTGCAACCGTGGATTACCATGAATTTAATTTTTTATTTAACTAATAAATTCTTATGTTTGATTCTAAGTCTTTTTTGATTGCTATGGCCGCGCTGTCGGCGGCTTCGGCGGCCTATGGAGTCGATGTGAAGCAAATCGACCCTCCCCATTGGTGGACGGGGATGAAGGATTCGTCCCTTCAACTGCAAGTGCACGGCAAGGATATTCGTGACGCACAGTTTTCCGTGGATTATCCGGGAGTCAGCATCGACAGTGTCGCAAGACTCAACGGCTCGCCCAATTGGCAATATATCTATCTGAACATCTCTCCCGACACAAAACCGGGCGAGATGACTCTAGAATGGAAAGAGGGCAAAAAGAAAATCAAACGCAAATATGAGCTGCTGCCACGCCGCCCCCAGAAGGGAGCGCAGGGCTTTTCAGCAGCCGACGTGCTTTATCTGATTATGCCCGACCGTTTTGCCGACGGCGACACCACCAACAACGTTGTGGAGTCAATGCGTCACAAGGCAAAAGTGGACAGGAACAACCCCAACATGCGGCACGGAGGAGACATGGCCGGAATCATGAACCATCTCGATTATATCGACTCTTTGGGAGTGACGGCAGTATGGGTCAATCCTGTGCTTGAAAACGACATGCCCGGAGAAGGAGGCAGTTATCACGGATATGCCACCACCGACTATTATCGCATCGACCCTCGCTTCGGCACCAACGAAGAGTATACCGTCATGATCGATTCGCTCCACGTCAGAGGAATCAAAACCGTGATGGACATGATTTTCAACCACTCCGGGAGCGCCCACCCCTGGATTGACGACCTCCCCTCTTCCGACTGGCTCAATTTCAACGGCGATTACCATCAGACCAACTACCGGCTCTCCACTCTGACCGACCCCTATTCTTCAGATTATGACAAGAAAATATCCGTTGACGGATGGTTTGTGAAAGAGATGCCCGACCTCAACCAAAAGAATCCTCACTTGATGAAATATCTGACGCAGAATTCCATATGGTGGATCGAGGAATCGCAAATAGACGGGATACGCATGGACACGTATCCCTATGCCGACGAGAAAGCCATGGCCGGATGGATCGACGCCGTGCTCAAGGAATATCCCGGCTTTAATATCGTGGGAGAATGCTGGTTTGGCGACGTAGCCGGCGTGGGACGCTGGCAAGGCGGCGCCCCCCTCTCCAAAGCCAACGGCGACACCCATCTTCCGACCGTCATGGACTTTCCGCTGATGATAAAATCGGCAGACCTCGCCCCTTTCACGGCAGACACAGACCCATGGAACGGATTAAACAAAATCTACGACCATCTTGCCCTCGACTACGTATATTCCGACCCTCTGAAGGTGTTGCGCTTTCTTGACAACCACGACACGGAGAGGGTGATCCAGAATGACATCGACTCCCTCGACCATTGGAAACAAGCCATCACCCTTCTGCTGACAGCTCCGGGCATCCCACAAATCTACTACGGCACAGAACTCCTTATGAGCGGCACACGCAAAGGGGGCGACGGAATGGTCAGGAAAGACGTGCCGGGCGGTTTCCCGGGAGACAAAACCAATGCTTTCACCAAAGAGGGGCGCACCAAGCTTCAAAACGAAGCCTACGACTATATCTCCGCCGTCAACAAATGGAGGGAAGGGAGCAAAGCCGCTGCTGAAGGGAAAATGAAACATTTCATGCCCGACAATGGTTTGTATGTATATGAACGACGCGCCGGAGACGACAGCTTCATCGTGGTCATGAACGGACGCGACAAGGAGAATGAAGTCGACATGTCGCGCTACGCAGAGATAATCCCAGAGGGGAAAGTATACCGCGACGTGGTGACCGGAGAGATCATCGAGCTTAGGCCGTCGGGCAGCAAAAACCGGGTATTCACCCCAAGGGAGACCCGGATACTCCAATCTATAAAATAAAACCAAGCAGCAAACCCTATGAAGAAAACCTTTTTAGCCGCCACAATCCTCTCGATGCTGAGTTTTGTGGCATGCAAGCCGACAGAAAGCAACTACAAGGCCGCTTATGACGCCGCCCAACAAAAGAGACAGGCCGCAGCAAACGATCCGGATATTCTCCTGCCCTCGGGGGGACTTAAGAATCTTGACGGGCCAACGAAACGCGACGTGAACGGAGACTCCGTGTATGTCGTGAAGCAGCACCTCAAGTTTGTCGGGGGGCTTGAAAAGGTTTTCCATAAATGGAACGTGGCAGTGGCAGCCTACAAGATGCCTACCAACTGCTCCGCCCACGTAAGCGAGCTATTCTCCAAGGGCTTCAAAGCCTTTTCCGCAGAAAATCCCGAAGGAAAATTCTATGTTATCGCCGGCTCATTTGAGACCTTAGCAGAAGCTGCGGTATTTGCCAAGGAGTATGCCTACGACAAAAAGGCTTCGGATTTCATAGGTCTTCCAGGAGAGCCGCTGATAATTGAAAGATAACTGCAAGGAGACAAAGCCAATATATGATAGGGGGCCGACATGATGTCGGCCCCCTATCATATATTGGCTTTTATGCATCCACACTACCCGTCAATCCACCTGAATCACGAGATAAGGAGAAAGACTCCAGAAAGTCTGTGGATTGGTGATCTTGATTGTCTTGGTCTTGTCGGCATTTTCCTCAATCGTATAGGAATCGCTCGGCATATTGGTCCAGACCTTCACTTTCTTTGACCCGGTCGGGATAACGGAAAGGGAACGCTTGTCGGCCTTAGTGAAATAAGACTCATTAAAGTCGCCTTTCAAGACCTTTGTCTGACCAAGGAATTTCTTTTCCAACAGACCGTTTTTCTTCAGCTCCTTGTTAGTGCCGATTGCATAGTAGACGGTGTTGGCGGCGTTCTCGACAGCCACCGTGGCAGCCTCGGCCTCCTCTTTGGCTTTTGTCTCAACCTGCACCTGCTCCTGCGATCTTGCCACCTGGCTGTTGAGAGTGTCGATCTGCACTCTTGCGGCGGTCAGGTCGGATTCCAGTTGTGCGATTTTCTCATCCTGCTTGGCAATCCTTCCCTTAAGCTGGGCAATCGTCTTTGAAAGGACACTGTTCTCATTCCCACTGGCCTTCAGCTGAGCTTCCATCTTGTCGAGAAGAGCCTTGTTGGAAGCGAGACGAGCCTTAATGTTGGCAAGATTCTGACGAATCTCAGCACGGCGGTTGACGTTTTCACCGGAGCCCATGCTATAGAGCAGTCCCTCCTGCATGTTGATGGAGTCGAGCCCCGTGTAGATATCTCCCATCAGGAGCATAAGGGAATCGTTGAAACTGTTTGCCTCTGCATATTCGGCTGTAAGCTCGGCTATGCGGGCAGAATCTTCCTCAAGTTTTTTTGTGTTGCCGGAGCAAGAAACCAATAATGATACTCCCACTCCAAAAAGAATTAATGATTTTTTCATAACTGATGCAAATAAGTTTTATAGTTTACAGTTCTGTTTCGCCTTCATCCTCTTGCATAGAGTCTGCGTTTTTCGGAAGCGCCGAACAATTGTTGGCTCCTCCTACTACTATAACAATTTCCCCTTTCGCTTGGTTCAAGGTAAAAAATTCCGACAAGTCGGCAAGCGACCCTCTGTGGAAAGATTCATGAAGTTTTGAGATTTCCCGACATACGCAGGCCTCCCTGTCATTTCCGAAATACTCGCAAAGCTGGCGCAACGTGCGCTGAAGCCTTTTGGGAGATTCGTAGATTACGACCGTGCGGGCATCGGCAGCGAGCAGCTGAAGCCGCGTGGCCCTTCCCTTCTTAGGAGGGAGGAAGCCTTCGAAGACAAACCTGTCGCAAGGCAATCCTGAGGCGACAAGAGCCGGGACAAATGCCGTAGAGCCCGGCAAGCATTCCACGTCGGCGCCTATCCTGCGGCATTCGCGGCTCAACATGAACCCCGGATCGGAGATTCCCGGCGTTCCCGCATCCGAAATAAGGGCTATCGTCTCTCCTGCCAGCACCCTTTCCGCAATGCGCGGAGCCTCGACATGCTCGTTAAACTTGTGATGGCTCTTCATAGGGGTATGTATGTCGAAATGCTTGAGGAGCACCCGCGACGTACGGGTGTCTTCCGCAAGAATCAGGTCGGCTTCCTGAAGCACCTTCACGGCACGGAAGGTCATGTCGTCGAGATTGCCGACAGGAGTGGGGACGACGTAAAGCTTTCCACTCATTCCTTAAAATATTTTTTCAGTATCTCCAGAAAATCAATCACCTCCCGGCTCGAAGGATCCCACTGCAACTCACCAAGGAAATAATCCTCCGCCTCGTCGTAATTCTCCATAGAGGCCACGAAGGCAAGAGTATTGTTGAAATCAGCGTCTGAGTTGTTGAACAACTCACGCTTGAATCTATAGCGGTCGTTTATACTGAACACGAGTTTTCCTCTCGGCTCCGGGCTTACCGACACCGGCTTAGGCACCACCACTTTCTCTGCCACCACAGGAGCAGAAACCGCTATATTCTCCTCAATTTCAACAGGAGCGGGAATCTCAACTATTTCCTGCGCTTCAACAGGAGCGGGAGTCTCAACTATTTCCTGCGCTTCAACAGGAGCGGGAGTCTCAACTATTTCCTGCGCTTCAACAGGAGCGGGAGTCTCA
>VSPO01000083.1:4768-15644 GCA_009775375.1 Muribaculaceae bacterium
TCTCAACTATTTCCTGCGCTTCAACAGGAGCGGGAGTCTCAACTATTTCCTGCGCTTCAACAGGAGCGGGAGTCTCAACTTTTTCTTCCACAACAGCCGGGGCGGCAATCTCCACTATTTCCTGCGCTTCAACAGGGGCGGGAATCTCAACTTTTTCTTTCACAACAGCCGGGGCGGCAACCTCCACAACCGTGGTCGTGTCGCGGGCAATCCCACAGGCCCTCTGCGACAACTCCTCCCCCTTGCGGGCAATCAATTCCGGCAAAGCCTCCGGACTGTCGTCGCGGGAAAGAGCCAGATGCACCAATCCCTCAAGTTCGTAAATGCAATCAAGCAAACCTGTCAATTCTTCCTTATTCATTTTCTTCATTATTATTTTCATTGAAAATATCGAGCAGCATTCTCTGGGCTGCTTTCTTGGCTCTGTCGCGACTGCCGTTCAAGTCGTTCATAATGACAACCACGACATGCGTTGGAGCATAGTTCTCATCGAGCTTATACCCGGCATAACACTGAATACCCTTCATGCTTCCGGTCTTCATTGCGATATAGCTGTCGAGAGGAGTCTCGGCGAGAAACTTGCGCAACGTGCCCTCCTGCCCGGCAAGCGGAAAAAAGGATGCATAGTCGGGGCTTACGCTCATTCTCTCCAGCACAGCGCCCATGAAGTCGGCCGTCACCCGGTTGGAGCGGGAAAGTCCCGAACCATCAACAATCTCCACCCCCTCAAGCGGCATTCCCATCTTTTCCAATTTGGCATACTCCCTTTTGGCAGCATCCTGAGTGGAACCGTCGCCACCATTCAGACGCCCGAACGTGCGAAGCATCGACTCCGCATAGAGATTGTCGCTTCTCATCATGCAGGAGCGCATAATCTCATCCAATGGAGCGGAGACATGAGTGAACAGGCGCGTCCGTTTCCCTTCGCCCAAATCCTTGCCATCGACATATATGTTAGATTCAAGAAGCTTCGACCTCAGCCTGCCTGCAAACACCGACTTAGGATTTTCCACCGACCGCTGACCTCGGGCATTGTCTTCGAAATTAAAGGCATGCGAGCCCGTGCCATAAGACTTGGAGAAATCCGCCGCCATCCAAGAGTCGGGGCGTGAGGGTCCGGCAAATTCAGCTTCATCTATAATGATTTCACCCTCTATTTTGTTGATTCCCGCCTGACGAAGGCTTTTGCAAATTTCAAGAACCAGATCAGTGCTGCCCGGATTTTCCCGCGAATGAAGAGAAGGGTCGCAGGCACCCTGAACGATAAGATTCCCTCGGACAACGCCCATGTCGACGGGGCCGTCGATAAAGACAGGAGTATGATAACGATAGGAAATCCCCGCATCATCAAGCAGGGAGGCGATGCTGACCGACTTCATGATGGAAGCGGGCACGAGCGGCCGCGCTTCATTATGCGCGGCAAGGACTTCTCCATCCGAGAGGTCGATGATTTTCACCGCCACAGAGGCCGGGTTGATTCCGCTTGCCTCCACAAACCGGTCGACAGCCTCCTGCGACTCCCCGGCCAGGGCATTCATGACAGCCAACGAGATGAATGCCACCGAAAATATATGTCGAATAAACTTCATGCCAATCATTTAGATGAAATGCCGTCTTATGCAAGAAACGGCAGAGTAGCTATATAACCGCCACAAAGTTACAAAAGTTTTCTGAAAAAGAGGCTCATATTTTTTGCCACCTGCAAAATTGTTGCTAAATTTACGTCGAAGTTGTTTATGGAGCTTGTTTAGAAATTAATGTTAAAATGGGCTATTGAACTTTTTACGCAATATAATGAACCAATCAGATTTCCCGCAGAGGGCACCATTTACATTCGACAGGGTCGTCAGGATACTGTTTACGGTGTGCACCATCGTGGCCCTCGTATTTTTTCTTGACTCACTGAAAGGCGTGCTGCTCCCGTTTCTCGTAGCGTGCCTGATAGCGTATATGCTTGAGCCAATAGTCAGATGGAACATGAAGTGGACGAAGATGAAATCCCGCTTTGTCCCGGTCTTGCTGACATTGCTTGAGGCGACGGCTTTGCTCGCCCTCTTCTGCGTCATTTTCATCCCCTACCTGATTTCGGAGACGACACAGATGACCAAAATGCTTCGCGACTATGCCACGACCCAGATACATATCCCCTACATCTCCAGCTCCATCCATGAATTTATTCGAGAGAACATCGACTTCAACGGCATATCAAAGCTTCTATCAAGAGAGGAATGGATCGCGCTGCTGAAAAAGACCGTCACATCATCCTGGAGCTTCCTGAGCTCGGGACTGGCCTTCATCTTAGGCATTTTGAGCTGGCTGATCGTGATACTATACGTCATATTCATAATGCTTGACTATGAGAGGATAATGCACGGATTCCGCCAGCTTGCCCCCGTCAGGTACAGGTACCGCATTTTCAAGGTGGCCTCCGACATAAAGACCGCCATGAACAGATATTTTCGCGGACAATTCCTCATATCGATGCTTGTGGGAGTGTTATTCTCCATAGGATTTCTGATAATCGGGCTGCCGATGGGGGTAGTGCTCGGCCTTTTTATCGGAATGCTCAACATGGTGCCCTACCTGCAGTTGATTTCATTGCCCATAACCGTGCTCCTATGCCTTGTATGCACGGCCAGCACGGGGACGGATTTTTGGGTGATTTTCTGGGAGAGCATGGCCGTATATGTAGTGGTGCAATGCATCCAGGACCTACTGCTGACCCCAAGAATAATGGGGAAGGCAATGGGCCTCAACCCTGCCATCATTCTCCTTTCCCTCTCCATTTGGGGCTCGCTACTCGGATTCATGGGGCTTATAATCGCCCTTCCTCTGACGACCCTGCTATTGTCTTATTACAACACATACATAGTGGAACATTATTCCTCCCATATACCCAAAACAGAAGAAAAATAGACAATGTTGACCCTGCCGATATCCAACGAAACCGCTGTCCTGAGCCAGGAGACCGTGGAGCAATTAGAAGAGAGGACATTCACGGAAATAAACGGCGACGATTCTCAAGCATCCCCGGAAGAGGAGCATACCAACGGCCTGATAGGCGACCTCGCATGGATCCTTCTTCTCGGGGCCATCGTCACGTTGCTTTTTAAAAAGCTGAAGCAGCCCGTCGTCTTAGGATATATCCTCGCCGGCTTTCTCGCGAGCCCTAAATTCGTCTACCTCCCTTCGATATCCAATCTTGAGAATATCGATTTCTGGGCCGACCTGGGAATAGTCGTGCTGATGTTTACGCTCGGGCTTGAATTCAGTTTCAAGAAGCTGATGAATTCCGGCTCCTCGGCCGTCATCACGGCCCTGATCATCATTTGCGGCATGACTTTCGCCGGATTCGGAGTCGGGAAGCTGCTGGACCTCAACACAATCAACTGCATCTTCCTCGGAGGCATGATCTCCATGTCGAGCACCACCATAATCCTCAAGACGCTGACCGACCTTGGGATGCGTCATAAGAAATTCGCCTCGCTGGTGCTTGCCGTGCTAATAATAGAAGACCTTTTCGCGGTGCTGATGCTCGTGCTGCTCTCCTCGCTCGCCATGGGGAACGTGGAGGGTATGGACCTCCTGTATTCCGTCGCCAAGCTTGTCTTCTTCCTGATCATATGGTTTGTGGTCGGCGTATATGTGCTACCCACGCTTCTGACAAAGATGCGCATGTATCTCAACGACGAGACCCTGCTGATTGTCGCGATGGGGCTTTGCTTCTCTATGGCCCTGTTCTCCGTCACGTGTGGCTTTTCCCTTGAGCTCGGAGCCTTTGTCATGGGCTCGATCCTTGCCGGGACGATGGCTGCGGAAAGGATGGAAAAGGTGGTGCAACCGGTCAAGAACCTATTCGGGGCGATCTTCTTCATATCCGTAGGCATGATGGTGGATCCCAACGTGATAGCCACGTATTGGAGCGAGATACTTCTCTTGGCTGTGGTGGTCATCATCGGAATGATATTCTTCGGCACGTTGGGGATGCTCGTGACGGGCCAGTCGCTGCAGGTGGCAATCGAAAGCGGGTTCACCTTGACTCAAATCGGAGAGTTCTCCTTCATCATAGCATCGCTCGGCATGAGTCTGGGAGTGCTTGAGGGGTCGATCTATCCTATAATCGTGGCAGTGTCGGTCATAACCATATTCACCACCCCCTATTTCGTAAAGCTGTCGCAGCCGGCATATTGTTTCGTGGAATCGCATCTGCCCTCCCGCCTCGGCTTCCTTATAGACAGATACTCGAAACAGGTGACCGACTCAAGCGCGACAAAAAGCCTATGGAAAGATATCCTCAGCCGGTATCTCTGGAGAATCCTGCTTTATTCGGTGGTGCTTATCGCAATCGTGCTCCTATCGAAGCAATTCCTTTTCCCGTGGTGCATCCGCTATCTCGACACATTCGGGAGAGGCATAGCCACGGCCTTGACCTTCCTCGCCATGTCGCCATTCCTGATAGCCCTCTCCTTCAGCTCGACCAAGCCTGACGAGAGGATGAAGCTCCATGCCTCCGCGAGCTTCTACGACGTTCCGCTCGTGGCGATGCGCATCATCAGATATATCGTCACTCTCCTCTTTATCGTCTATCTCATGACGATCGCCTACAACTCCTGGATAGCATGGCTGTCGGGAATCATATGCTTCGGGCTTATACTGATCTTCGCGTCGTCGAAGCTCCTGACGAGATACGGCAAGATGGAGGAGACCTTTATCAACAACCTCAACATCCGCGAAAACACACGTCTCGGACTCAACAACAAGCTTGTCAGCGACCTCCACCAAGCCTTTATCGAGGTGGGGCCGTATTGTCCGTTTGTCGGCGACAAGCTTAAGGATTCGGGGTTGAGAAGCGACTATGGCGTCAGCGTGTCGAGCATACAGAGGGGCGACATGTTTCTGCCCCTCCCCTCCGTTGACGCCCGCATTTTCCCGGGAGACGTGCTCGGGCTCATCGGCACCGACGAACAGATCAAGAAGCTTAACGACGATATCGAAAGCTCGGAAAAGGCATTCAAATCCGTCAGCGTGACCCAGCCGGAGATAGCATTAAGAAGCATCACCCTTTCCGCCACGTCGCCCATAATCGACGTGCCGTTGGGGCAGACCAACCTTCACAACGACTTCTACAGCATGATCGTGAAAGTGCAGCGCGGAAAGGATGAATTCGAGCAGCCAGGGCCCTCGACAATACTTCGAGAAGGCGACATCGTCTGGGTCGTGGGCGACGCCTCCCGGATAGACGCGATGAAATGAACGGGAACCCTGATCGGCTGACCGGCGACGGAGAATCAGAATGGCAGACCGGTGCCGATGAATCCGACTTTCACGTCGTCGGAGAAATCGGCAGCAGAGGGAGTCTCTTTCGAATCGTAGAGCTTGCGCGACAGAATCTCTCCAAGACCTTGCTGAGAGGGAGCAAACCAGAGGCCGTCCCACGTCCAATACCACATTCCGCCGTCGTCATAGCCAATCCATTCAGCCTGCACGCCAGGAATCGAAAGGACATTGGCAAAACTGTCGCCAATCCCGAACACACCATCCGGAGCATCAACCTTAATAGCCGGGCCCACTACGTTGATAACATCTATCTTACCTTCCCCGAAATCATAGACGACAAACTGTTCGCCGGAATCATCGGAGAATGACACCGTCACGGCGTCTTGGCTCGCGCCATGCTGCCTTGACGTATAAAGGCCAGGTATGCTTTCCGGGATGGTGTTGACCGAAGCTCCCACCATAATCCCTCCGACGCTGTCTTTGGTGATGAAATTAGCTTTGCGCACGGCTTCCACAGCTTCAATTATTTCCGACTCCGCCACAGAGTCGCTTTCCCCGACACTTTTCTTATCCGAGGAGCCACACCCCGCAAGCAGAAGCAAAGGCAGGGCATAGAGGATGGCGTTTTTCTTTTTCATATGGATTATTGTTAGAATAGATTCAAACCACATTTTACTTTAGAGTTTGTCTAAAAAACCGAATGTCAAAACAAGCTCTTAGCATTCTAAGATTCAATCAAATATCCTCCCTTATCCTCCGAATTGCTCCGGATAGAGCACCATCAGGTTATGGCGTGCGAAATTACGGCTCAGGAAAGAGGGAAGGTTCTCAAAATCCTGGCTATGGGATATAGATCCTTTTCGGGCTCCAATGACCGTCAGAAGGTCCTCCTCCATTATCTCGGCACTGAGGACTATAAAATCATCGTATCCCCCGATTTCCCGGTATTCATGACGAATAGAGAAATTTTCATCCACGAGCACGTTGCGGATGAATTCCGACGTGGCGGGGGACGCCATGAATATGACCTTGCAGGCAAGTTGCGCCGCAAGGTTGCCTATACGCTCCACCCAAGTCTGGAAACCTGTCTCATATTCCGCCTTGTCGGGCGCAAGGACAACGATACGGCCCACGGTGTCGACCGGGATGAAGCATCTCGACATGAATATCATCTTGTTGGTGGCCTGCAGGAGCTGCTCGATCATCTTTCCGTAGAAGGAATCGACGATATTTGACTTGCGGTGAAGACCGATCATTATGTCGGAGGCGTTGACCTGCTTGGCCTCGTTGGTCACACCGGCCACGACATTGACGTCGTAACGCTCAATATCCCTCACCTCTATATCGACCGCCTGCGCCGCTGCCACGGCATGACGCAGGGCGTTGCGTCCCATCTCAAGCACTCCGGCATCGTCGGAGTTTCTGACGAACAGGGTCGTGACGGGATTCTGATTTCTCGGATTGCGCATGAGCAGGGCCATCTTCATCAGACCCTCCGCCGTCACGGGATTCGCCACGGCCACAAGCTGACGGGCGTATTCTCCCGGCACCCTCTCCCCTTCGGCACGCAATGATTCCTCGGTGCGCTCGATGCGCATCCGCTTGGTGGCAGCCTGGGTGACCACCGTAGAGACTATGCAGCAGGCAAGAATCATGAGCACCGCGCCATTCATCATGTCTTCCGTCAGCAATGAATGCTGATAGCCGATCATGGTGGCGGCGATTGTGGCTGCTGCCTTTCCCGAGGTAAGGCCAAACATTATCTTGCGGTCGGTGGGACCAAATCCGAACAATCTCGCTCCGAAATATGCGGAAAGCCATTTGGAGAGCATCGCCACAGCCACCATGTTGAGAGCCACCCAACCGACGCCCCACCCCTGGATTATGACATGCACGTTGATGAGCATACCCACGCCGATCAGGAAATAAGGGATGAATATGGCGTTGCCCACGAATTGAATGCGTCCCATAAGCCCGGAGCGGATAGGGATAAACCGATTGAGCATCAATCCGGCGAAGAAAGCCCCGAGTATCGCCTCAAGCCCGATGAGCTGGGCAAGCATCGAGGAGACGAAGACCATAGCCAACACATAAATGAACTGACTGACCTGGTCGCTGAACGTACGGAAAAACCATTTCGTAGCGACACGGATAGAGTAACCCGCCACTACCGTAAAGACCGCCATCAGCAGGAACAACCGGCCAAGGCGATAGCTCTGAAATCCGCCTTCCGCCGTGTCGACCACCCCCGCGAGCGTCAGAAGCGCAAGCAGGACGGCCACGATCGTGCCGCAGACGGCTATCACGGCCGGCTTCTCGTTCTGAAGACCGAACTTGCTGACTATCGGGTAGGATATGAGCGTGTGGGAGGCATACATGGAGGAGATCAGTATGCACGTGGCCCATGAGGAGCCAAATGCAATCCGGCTCCCGAAGATGCCGATCAGCATCGGAATGGCAAACGTCAGGAGTCCGAACAATATCCCCTTGTTGAGATTCTTCCGGAGATGAAACATATCGATCTCCACCGCCGCAAGAAACATCAGATAGAGAATGCCCACCTGCCCGAATATCTCGAAGCTTGAATCGCGGGCAAGAAGATTGAATCCATAAGGGCCAACCACAACGCCTGAAAGGATAAGGCCGACTATCTGTGGAATCTTAAGCCGCTTGAACACGATAGGACACACGAGGATTATCAGCAGCACGAGCAGGAATATAGCGACGGGCTGAGTCAGGGGGAAGGTCACTATGGCAAGCGGAAGAATCATATTCCAAAAGTCGCTTTAGCGTTTTCGTCGACCATCCTCTCAAGTTCGGAGGCAGGGAGAGAGAGCGTTTCGGCCGCCTTTTGCAGGGTAGACATTATATAGGCAGGCTCGTTGCGGCGTCCGCGGTAGGGCACGGGGGCAAGATAGGGGGCATCGGTCTCAAGAAGCAACCGGGCAGGACCAATCTCTTTCAAAGCCTCCCGCAGAGGCGCAGCGTTCTTGAACGTCAGCACCCCGTTGATTCCGAACATCGGATCGCACACCTCCCTTATCCTCCTGACATCTTCGGGAGAACCCGTGAAACTATGGAAAACCAGACGGACCTTCGGAGCTGTAGCTCTTATCGCGCCGAGCACCTCATCAAGGCCATCGCGGCAATGGATAATGACGGGCAAGAGAAGAGAGTCGGCAATGCTGATCTGACGTTTGAACGCCTCTATCTGCAATTCCCTGTAGGTCTTGTCCCAATAGAGATCGATACCCACCTCTCCGACAGCCACGAATCCACCTGCCCGCAATGACTCCTCCATCGAGGCCACAATCTGCTCCCATCCGGGACGCACCTCAGTAGGGTGCAGCCCAAGTGCCATTGAAGTGGACTGCGGAAACCGCGCATGAAGCTCCTTCATCGGGACTACAGAGTCGGCATCGACATTAGGGAGAATCATATGCGAGACTCCGGCCGCCAATGCCCTGCTTACGGCATCAGCGCCACCGTTGGAGAACTCGGGCAGGTAGGGATGAGTGTGGGTGTCAATCATTTTTTGCGGCCTATGAGTTTCTCTGCGAGTTTGCGGAAAGCATCCTTTTGTTCCTCCCCAAGAGATGTGGCGTTGACTGCCTTGAAGGCTTTAGAGGAGTAGAAGCCCACGGCTTTCTTGCATTTCTCCCCTACCCCGATTTTCTCATACAGCCTCGTGACGGCCTTGATTTTCATATCTCCTGAAGGCATGTTGAATGCCACGCGCAACGCTTCCGCCGTCTGCCCCCCCTCTTCGAGGGCAGCCACGTAGAGATAAGTCTTCTTTCCGTTGAGAATATCTCCACCAATCGGTTTGCCAAAAGTGGTGGAGTCGCCAAACGTGTCGAGCCAGTCATCCTGAATCTGGAAAGCCAGACCGGTCATAACCCCGAACTCATACAACAGACGAGCATCTTCCTCAGAAGCACCGCCAATCATGGCTCCAATCTTTGCTGCCGCTCCGAGAAGGCTTCCCGTTTTTCCCTCAATCATCTCAAGATATTCGGAAAGCGAAATATTGTCTCTTGTCTCGAAATCCATGTCGAGGCGTTGTCCCTCATAGACGTCGATAGCCATCTCATTGAATGTGTCGAGCACGTCGCGAAGGATATCACCCTCAACGTCGGTCGCCCATTGAGTGGCGATGGTCAGCATTGTGTCGCCGGAAAGGATGGCGGTGTTCTCGTCGTATTTCTTATGCACCGTGGGGCGACCGCGTCTCAGGTCGGACTTGTCCATCACGTCGTCGTGGAGCAACGTGAAATTATGGAATGTCTCAATTCCCAAGGCAGAGCGCATCGCCTCGGCCGCTTTCCCACCGAAAGCGTCAGCCGCCATCAGCGTGATGACGGGGCGTATTCTCTTGCCACCGGCAGAGAGGGCGTATTCAATAGGACGATAAAGGGTGGATAATTTTTTGTCGGGAAATTCCAGGCAACTTATCGCCGATTCTACATCGGCGGCATACTCTGATATCTTTTTCATTGTCATTAGGATGGATTTTGCAAGGCTTTCGTAGAGCCTTATTCTATATTTATGAATGCCTCATATATATCTTCGGGGAGGTCTTTGCCGTGATCAGCCTTCAGGACAGTCTTGAAACCTTTAAGGAATCGCACATACGTTATGCTATCGTCGGCGCAAGCTTTTTTGAATGCCGCCAGCTCATTTTTTATGTCGGCCACGTCCATCTTCGACTCGCGGATATGGCTGACGTACTCAAGACCCAACTCATAGCCGAGGCGCTGCGGATCGGAAGTGCCGGCCAGGGAATATATCCTCATTTTGTCGGCAAGAGGGAGATTGGCAGAATATGAATCAAATTCCTGACTGAAGGCGATCAGGGCGGAGTCGTTGTAATGCTCATAGGCAAATGCGGCGGCCAGGGCGAGCGTGTCGATGCGCGCTTCCGCGACGTGGCCCAGCGAGGCCTCGCAGAGGAATCTTGCGACGGAGTCCGGAGTGGCGTTTTCGATGACATATGCCACTTTCGATACGTCGTCGAGAGAATCGAAACCGGAGGGGAAACCCTTCTCCTTATCAGACCCGGAGGAAGCGCAACCGGATAAAGCCACAGAAGCCATTGTCAGGCAAAAGATTGTAGGCAAAGACGATTTTTTCATCATATTCAATATAATATGCTGACCCATTGCGGTATATCTTCAACCCGAAAAGCCAAGCAGCTCTTGGCGGATGATAAGACACCGACCGGGGACAGACAAATTTTCCACAAAATTACAAAAAAATCGCATAAAATTATTGTCGGATGAAATAAAAGTATTAACTTCGCGGTGTGAAACACGAAAAGAGTGTCAAGCGGGTTAAGATAACAGCTCTGAGCAACTATTTCGCAGTTTCAGATTCAACCTTGGAGCGATGCTCGAGTGGCTGAAGAGGCACGCCTGGAAAGCGTGTGTGCGCCAAAAGCGTACCGCGGGTTCGAATCCCGCTTGCTCCGCTAAAAGAAGGCACTGAAAATCATGATTTTCAGTGCCTACTTTTTATATGTAAAAGTGGGTCAAGCCGAAAGCACGGTGCATATGTTAAATTGGGCAATTAGAAGTGTTAAATTTTTAGGCGTAGAGTT
>VSPO01000084.1 GCA_009775375.1 Muribaculaceae bacterium
TCTTTTTCATTTGGCAATATCTTTATGACTCTCAGAGAGCCGGGTCAAAACACGTAAACAATATTGATGGCGGCTTTCGTGATGCCGAAATAGTTGTGGGGGATGTCGCTTTCAAGCTTGCTGCCGCATCCGGCGCAGCGGAAACGGTCGTAGCGGGTATAGGTCCAGCCTATTCCGATCTCGGCCTCCAGGTTCCAATGGCGAGAAAGAGCCCAGTCATAGCCATAGGCGATGCCGGCTCCGCCAAACCATCCCTGGTAGCGCGAATCCTTAAGCTTTCTGAAGTCTGTGCCAAGAAAAGATAGTGGAATGTCTATCCCCCCGACGTTGTATTGCCCTCCGAGGAGATGGGCCCCGAAGAAATGGCCGGCGAAACGGTCGCAAAGCCAGTAGCGGATTTCGGGCTGGGCCACCCAATGCTTCCATTTACGGTCGTGCGATAGATTCCACACGTTGAACTCGCCCGACACGTCGAGTGTCCAGCGAGGGGCAAGGGCGAACTCAGCCGCCAAATTGGGGTTGAGCAGCGCGTCGGAAAGAATGTTGGTCTTGATTGCCGCCTTTTGGGCATGGGCGGCGGGAACAGATAAAATCGCAAGCAATACAGCGGCAAGGCAGAGAGCCCCGCGGAGGCGTCCTTTAGGCCTGAGACGTCCGGATTTACGGGATTCAGCAGATGCGAAAATTGGGAGGGACATTATAAAAGCTTCACCCGGCTTCTGGCCACTGATTAGACTGCGATCATATGTGAAAGTCTGAATCATATGTATGGCAAATGTTGATTTGTCGAAAAAATGTACGTTTTGTCAAGTCGGCGCGTCGGTTCGTGCGCGTAAGTCTGATAATCGGTTGTTATTATGTGTACGTTGTGAAATGCACAAATGCAAATCAGGAATACAACGCGAAATTAGATAATTATTGCTGAAGCAATGCAAATTTTAGGTAAAAAAAGTGATTTTTTGTATGAATTTTTCTATGCAAACGTTTGAAAAACTCATATAAGTTGAGCATGACGTGGTAGCGCGGACTCACGTTTTCAAACCACGAAACCACATGCCGGACGCGTGCGCGGACTCGGTTAGCGGGCGAGGGAGATGTTGAAGGCGATGCCGTAGTTGGAGTTGGTGGTGGGATAGGAGGAGTTGGAGACGAGGGGGGTGTTGACCTGATGGTCGAAGAAGGCGGAGATGGAGACTTTGCGACTGAATTGGTAGCTGGCCATGAAGTTGACCGACAGGGTGCGAGTGCCTTGCGTGGCCTGCGTGTAGGCTGTCTCTATGCGCCGTATAAGCGATTGATTGTTGCTCAGAGCGAAGTCGAGATTCATCGAGAGGTCGTTGCTGACTCCTCCCTGCGCACTGCCGAACTTGATAATCCTGTTGAAGTTGGCAATCTTCCAGCCTCCTCCTATTGAGAGCTGCCGACTGGTGGTCTCCACGATCTGCCCGGCCGATGAATTGAGGTTGAGGGTGCGGGCGTCGCGGTATTCGGCATTGACCGAGATCTCGTTGTTGAAAGTCATGTTGACTCCAATCAGGGGCGCAAATTTCTCCGTGATAGCCACAGATGATATATTATAAGGAGACGAAGGCACGGGAAGGCGCGTCATTTCATCCATCGTGAACCCCAAGTCGGACCCGGCTCCTATCCAATTGAGATAGCTCGAATAGCTGCCGACGGAATACGTGCACTGATAGGCATGCGACAGGGTAAACGATTTGAAAATCTTGTTCATATTGCCGAGATGAATCAGTCCGTCGTAGGTCACCCTCCAGTTGGGACGCATCGCCCCGAGGCCGGGGAAATGGTTGAGCGTCACCTTCTCCGGACTATAGCCACTGTAGGCAGCGATAAAGGCAGGAATCAGGACGTCGGGGCTCGTAGGGCTTACGCCTCCATTGGCGGGATTATAGGGTGTCCCGGCAAGTGGAGATCCGTCGAGGAAACCTCCTGAGGGATAGTCGGAGCCCTTGTAGCGATTCTCAATGCGGGCCGCCACGACCGGGATATTTTCGAGGAACTTGGAGAAAGCCTCCGAATAATAGCCGTCGGCAGCTTTCGACCTCTTCAAGGCGCTGGCAAGAGCCACGTGAGTGCGCGTATAGGATCCGCTCAACGTGGTAGGCATACCCTGGAACATAAACTGCACCTGGCGAGTGCGGTTGTCGGTCAGGTTGCTCGTCAGGAGAATCCTTAGTCCGCGGGCCGGCTCAAGGGTCAGCTCGAAATTGAATTCCTTGCCGTGGTTCCAAAGTGCCGGAGAGGTCATCCCTTCGGAAGTCAGAAGCCATCCGCGGTCGAGAGCCTTATTGACGTACGACTCATCATAGAATCCAAACGCGAAGTCAAGACCGGGAGCCATGGGGCCGTATTTCGTAGACTGCCCGAACACGTCGCCGACATTGGGGGCGAACTGCGGAAGATTCAACGAGCGGGAGTCGCGGAAACGAAACGAGGCAGACCTCGGCATCATCAGCAGGCGCAGCGAATATTCCTTCAGATCCTTTAGGAAAGAATTCTTCGGCTCCTTTTTGTCTTCCCTCACGGTCAGCTTGATTGTCCCCTTCCCTTTCGTGAGGATTTCAAGGGTGTTGTCGTCGATGGTCTTAGTCTCTATCCTGAAAGGCTTGCCATTGAGCGTGGCGTTGACCCGAAGCTTCTTCGTGCGCAGGTTATGCTTGACGGTAGTCGAGGTGTCGGCCGAGAGCCGGATCGCCCTCTCGAATTTCTTGACGGTGGGTTTCTTCCGCGCGGCACTCCCCTTCTTCGCCGCCGACCGGCCGAAGCGAAGGTTGATCTCCTTCAGATATTTCGATTTGTTGAAGAGAGTCTCGAAATTCAGACGCGCGTCGGCATTCCAGACGGATTGATTGTAGATGGAATTGCCCATATAGAGGTCGTCGACGGTCGTCCCCTTGTCCCAGCGATAGTTCGACGTATAGCTTGCCGAGCCCGAGAGATAATCAAGCACAGGAATCTTGCTGAACGGGGCGCGATACGTGGCCGTGAAGGTCTGATTATAGTTCCAGGGAGTGCCAAGACCTTTAATCGACTGCCAGACGGTGTCTCTCCAATCGCGATACTTGTCGGGGAAGAGCTTCTTATTGACAGCGCCGATTGTCTCCTCTATCCTCGCCGTAGTGTTGCTTGCAAAAGAGAGGCTCAGCGACTGGATGATGTTCCATGTCAGGTTGAGCTGGCGATCCCAAAGGAAATTCTTGCTGACCTGCACGGGCAACTGGAAGTCAACGTCTACCTGTCTGCGGGTCTGCTCCTCATAATAATAGCGGCTGATGTTGGTGAAGAAGGTAAGGTTGTTGAACATCCAGTTTATTCCCCAGTCCTTGAAAAACCTCGCAGTCTTGCTTTTCCCCTTTAGGAAACTGAACGGCTTAATAGGCTTGACGAACGGGCTGTAGGAGTATTGGAACGATCCGCGATAGTCGTTGGTGTGGCGATACATGGTGTTGGGGTCCTCGAATTTCTGCTTGTTGAAGGAGAAGGAGACCTGGAAATTCGCTGGGTCCCACGGCATGGGATTGGAGCTCTGCACGTTGAACTTCAGATTGGATATAGAGAAGCTTTCCACGTTTTTGCGCGTGACGGAATAGCTCTTTATTGAATCCCGTTCGCGGGAGGAGACAGCGGCCTTAAGAGCGTCCTTAAGCAGGATGTCCTGGTCGAGAGGATTGTATTTCGGCGTTGTCCGTTCCGTGGATTTGGAATAATAGATCGGAGCAGTCAGCTTTGCTCCCGACGGGATCACCTTTCCGAGATCACCCTGCACGGCAATGTTGTATTGCTCATAGTCGTCGAGACGTCGCTGCGAAAGACTTTGGTCTACGCCCCCGAATCCGGCAGTCTCCCTGTGCATGGCGAAATTGAGCATCGCCACGTCGCTCATGGCGAGATTGGCATTGACCTTTGCCGCCCAACCGCCCGACTCGTTGAAGTCAGTCACTCGGAGCTCGTTGACCCAGACCACGCCGTCTTTTACGGAGTTCGACCTGTTGCGCACGCCGATAAGCATCACCCTGACGTCGCTCAGGCTCGGATTGCCCAACACGCTGACAAGGTTATGCTCGTTTGCAGGGTCGCGGCGGGAATAGAGGATGTTGTAGCCCACCCCCTCCGTGCCGGCGCTGCGGTCGTGGTTGCGGGCGGTCTTCACGTCGGTGAAGGCGTCGAGCGAGACATCAAGGAAATTGGATATCGGCCAGACGGCCTGGCGGTCGGCGGAATTCAGATAGTGGTATTTTCCGGGAGGGGTAAGGTCGAGGGGGATTTCATACTCATAGTAGTTGTTTTTCACGTCCGATCCCACCCTGACGAACAACGAGATATCGCCGTCCTTAAGATTGGTGGCATTATCGATAAGGGCCTCGGCGTGAACCCACATCTGCATCCTGCGATATATGCGGAGATCGAGCTGGGTATTCTTGTAGGCGCCCCTTGCGTCGCCGGGCTGCAGACCCGTCACCTTCATCTGGAGCGACTGCTCGTTGAGCTGGGTGGCCTGCATCTGGCCGGGGTCTTGCACGCGGCTCACGTCGGGGGGAAGCACATAGTTGACAGGCTCCCTTCCGGAGTTCTCCTCGATGTTGACAATCGACATGTCGAGCTCTCCCTCAGCCGGAGCGTCGTTGCGGTTGTTGAGATTGAATTTATAGTCGCGCCATTCTCCCTTGACCAGTTCGAGAGAGGCGAAACGGAGATGGGTGGTCTCGCGAAAACCGGTCATGAAGATGCGGGCAAACCGGATTGTGGAGAAATCGCGGATGTCGCCCACGACTTTCTCCGGCTGCGAGAGAGGAATCTTGAATTGATACCATACGGAGATACCCGTCCCCTCGCGGGTAGGCACGACCGTCTCGCGACGGTCGGTGATATAGTTCTTGCCGACAACAAGATCCTCGGGGCGTATCGACACCTTATATTGGAAATAACGCTCGTATTCGTTGAGAGTGTTGTCCTGGTTGATATCCTCCACGTCGGGCACACTTCGAGAAGACTGATACTGACGATTGGGACTCTGGTCGGGAGAAAGGGAGTTGCCCTCCACTCCGTTGTAGTGCTTATAGCGGTCGAGAATCGAGGTTTTGTGCTCGTCATACCAATCACTGCGATAGAAATGATAGTTGTCGCCGGCTGGGTCGCTCATCGGGGAGAAAGGATTCTCCTCCATCTCCGCAATGACCGACGACGGAAGCTTGGAGCGAAGGCGGTCGAGATACGTGGAATAGGAGCCGAACACATATTCGTCGTCGTTGGAAAGCCCGTCGAGGCCCACGTCCTGCATCGGCCGGGCGTTCTCCGCATTCTCGAAAGCATAGGTCAGCGATGTCTGGGTGGAGACGCGCCCCCAATTGGTCTCAGAGATGAAACGGTCGTCGCCGTCGATAGGTATGCCGTTCTCGTAGCTTTTCTTTCCATCCTTGAGGATATCTTCGCTTATCTCTCCGAAATTGAAATAAAGATCTCCTCCGTCGCGGTTGTGGTTTTCTTCGTCGAGGAAGGGGTCGAGAAGCCAAAACTGTATGTATTCCACGTTGGAATTCTCGAAGTTGGTGTTGTCCATCTTCTTCATTATTCCTCCCCATCGCTTTTCGGGCATCAGGAGATTTCCCCGGTCGTCGATATGCTCGGCGTCAAGATTGTAGGGTCCCCTTTCCTTGGGATAGAAAGAGAGGTTGAGTGTCTGGACATAGTTTGATTCCCCATAATTGACGTCCCTGCCGGGGTAAATCTCCCTGACAAGCACATCTCTGACGTAGGGGCTTGATAGCTGCTTCAGGTCGCTCCGCAGATAGCCGGGGAGCATTGAAGAATTCTTCTGGGTCCACATCCTGTCGATGTAATACCATGCAAGGAGGGCGCGGTTTTTGCCATAATCTACGTTGTCGGAAAGCGAGGCCTCCGGGAATAGGGCGTCGGCCCCGGGGTCGTACGGGGTCGGGGCAAGAAACCAGGAATAGGGATTGCGCAAGTCAAGACCGGTCTGGGTGCTCTCAAAATCATCTATATACGATGAGCCCTTGGCCGTGCCCGTCTTCTGGCGATGGGGGACGAGATGGGCGAACTCTGCGTTCAGCCTAAGGGAGGAGGGAGCCGTGGCATTGATAGTCGGCACCTTGTTCATAAGATTGGTGAGCCACATGAAGTCCTTGTTGTAGTTGAGATTGAGGCCCCACATGGTGTTGTTGATCACCTCATCACCGATGTTGACCTTTTCTGTCAGCGACTTCTCCGAGAAATTGAGAATCGTTCCCCCAAGGGTGAAATTCTTGTTGAATTTATATTGCGCGTCCAGACCGAGCAGCGTCTTCCGCTGCATGCTGAAGAGCGACTGGTTTTCGAGAGTCACGCTGACGTTGGTGCCGGAGTCTATGATGCTTTGGTTGGTGATGGTCACGATACCCATGCTGTAGTCTACGGTATAATCGCTGTTTTCCGTCAGCTGCACGCCCCCGGCAGTCACCACGACCGAACCACGCGGCACGTTCATGGCTCCGAGCCGGATTGTGGCCCCTCCAGATGCCTGATATTCTCCGGAAAGCGAGAATTTGTTTTTATCAGCAAACTGGCGCGCCACGACGAGCGTGGAATCATAAAGCTCCTTGAAGATGTATTGGGAAGCGAGAGCCGGGTCCCCTATTTTCTTTTCGAGATGGCGGCCAAACGGTTCGGCCACCGGAAAGATGACTTTGCCGTTGGAGGGCTGGACGGTGTAGCCCTCGACGTAGTCGAAAAATCCGTCGGGATTCGATTCCTGATTGGAGTCGATGCGGTCGAGATTCATCACCTGAAGGAGGGGCTGATTTGAAATGGCCCCTACGGGGAGATAGTTTATCTCGATTCCCGTCGTATCGCTCAGATATTTGATATTGAGTTTGAAATTCTTTTTTTGCAGCTGATAGGCTCCGAGCGAGTAGACGTTTTTCATCATCAGCTTCCACATCGGCAGAGACGGGGAGATTGTTGTGCCACGCAGCATTTTCAGATATAGGTTGTCGGCAGTGGAAGTAACGTCGCCGGAGAACTCCCCTACCTGATACACCTTCCCTTGATACGTATACTCATATGCCACGGCCAGCACCTCATCCGTAGAGAGCGCTGACTTAAGCGAGATATATCCCAAAGTAGAATTGAGCGTGTATTCTCCCGAGCGCAGAAGCCTTGCACTCTCCACTTTCTCGAAGTCGCGCCCCCCCGTGATTCCATATGCCTGAAGAGGAGCGAGAGCCTGAGTGACGGTGCTTATGTCGCGGGCGCCCGGATAGTCCTTTTTTATTACGTCGAGCAGATTGTTGCTGAGGTTTGAAGGCACGTCGAGGGAATGATTGGGGGTCCAATAGTCGTTTGCGAGTCTTGTGTTCTCTCCGAGGTCCATGAAGCCTACGAAATTGCGGCTTTCATCATAGTTGCCGTTCTTGTTGGTGACCCAGACCTCTATCCTCGTAATATTGATTCCCGATGTGACGTGAGGCAGACGCGAAGCGAAAGTGTCATAGTTGTCGTAGAAATACTGGGCAAGGAAGAAATGGCGGTTGGCATCGTAGTCATCGGCCTTTATGGAGAAATCGGTGGTCTGCACGCCCCCCTGGGTATTGACAGTCCTCGATTCGCTGTTCTGCTGGCTGACAAGACCCGTCAGGGTCAGCTTGCCAAACTGCAGTTTCGACTTCAAGCCGAAAAGCGATGTCCCCCCGCGAATGAGGCTCGACCCCGTGGTCATGCTGACATTGCCCGCCTCAATATTCTTGATTATCTCATCCTCTTTCCCCTCATAGTTGAGTTTCAGGTTCTTTGAATCGAAATCGAAGGTCGCGTCGGTGTTATAAGTCATATTAAACTTCAACTTGTCGCCCACCGAAGCGGCAATGTTGGCCTGAATCTTCTGGTCGAAGTTGAAAAACGTCTTCCTTCTCGATCTCATCGGGAGAGAGGGATTGTCGGTCTTGTTGCTCTTTATCCCCATTGAGAGCTGGATGGAGCCCTGAGTGGTCAGCCTGACGCCTCCGGGTCCAAATACCTTCTCCAAGGGTCCGAGAGCGAAATTCATGTCGAGGATATTAAACGCTTGCTTATCCTTTTGCTCAAACACTTCTGAATTTCTTTGCCTGAAAAACCCGAACATGTCGTTGCGCGTGACCATCTTGTTGTATTCCTCCATCGTCATCATATAAGGAGCGACGAGGTCGAGATCGCCAAGCTTGGTGTGGATATAATACATCCCCGTCTCCGGATCGTAGACGGCCTCGGTCTTTATATTAGAAGGAGTGGAAAGATCGGCGGCATACTCACGGCCGACATAGTCGGCATAGCGGCGTGGAAGCGTGGGTCGCACCGGGGATGGCATCAACAGGCTGTCGGGGATGGCAGTGTCGTCCAACGTTGACGTCATCCCGGAGGGAGGAGGGGGAGGAAGTTCTGATTTCCGGTACTGGCCTACCGACATGAGAGCGACGACCAGAACCATAACCGGCGCCGGCAGTCTCTTCAATATATGTAGCAGTTTTTTTTTATGGAAAATCATCAGAGCATCGTGAGAGCCTGTTTTATGGCTTTCTCCGTGCTCAGTGTCGGTTCGGCGGCGAATATCTTCTTCAACACCTTCTGGCTCTGCATAGCCGTGAAGCCGAGCATCACGAGCGCAGCCATCGAATCCTCGTAAGCCTCTCCGGCCACTGGTGCACTTGAAAATAACGCTGTCGAATCAGCTTTTATTTTATCCTTGAGATCCACGATGATGCGTTGGGCCGTCTTCCCCCCTATTCCCTTCACGGCTTTCAGAGCGGCATCCTGTCCGGTGGAGATAGAGGATTCAAGCTGGTCGGCAGTCAGCGACGACAGTATGAGGCGCGCCGTGTTGGGGCCGACTCCACTGACTCCTATCAGAAGCCGGAATAGGGCGCGGCTTCTTTTTGTCAGGAATCCATATAGAAGATGTGCGTCTTCCCGTATCGCCTCATGCACATACAGCTTCACCTTTCCTTGGCCTTCCGCCCCGTTGAGAGTGGCGTAATCTATTAGGGTGATATTTATCTCATAGCCGACGCCGCCACAATCCACGACTGCTATCGTGGCTGTAAGCTCGGCTATCGGTCCGCTTATATAGTCGATCATTTCTTTTTTTGTATTAGGGCAAGGCCGACATCAGGCAGCCTTTACGTATTTTCCGACTGCAAAGCTATAAAATTTAATCCGCATCCGCAATAAGTAAGTAATTTTGCCTATATGGGTGCTTGGTCATGAAAAGGATTTTGTAACTTTGCGCCATGATTTCATCATTCAATTCTTCTTTACTTGAAAACGCCGTCAACGAGCTGTCGAAACTTCCCGGAATCGGAAGGAAAACAGCCCTGCGGCTCGCCCTGCACATGCTCCGGCGTGATGAGAACGAGGCCGTGGCCCTCGGGGAATCTATCATCAATATGCGCCGCAACATCTGCTATTGCTCCAGATGCCATAATATCAGCGAACAGGAAATCTGCCCTATTTGCAATGATTCGAGACGCGACCAGGAGACGGTATGCGTCGTGGAAAACGTTAAGGACGTGATTACAATCGAGTCAACCCGCCAGCATTCAGGGTTATACCACGTGCTCGGAGGTCTTATTTCCCCTCTCGACGGCATAAGCCCCTCCGATCTTGAGATAGAGAGTCTCGTGGCGAGGGTAAAAGAGGAGAAACTCAAAGAGATTATTCTCGCGCTCAGCCCCACGATCGAGGGGGACACCACCAATTTCTACATTTTCCGCAAACTGGCCGACCTGCCGGTCAGGGTCACGATGCTTGCAAGAGGATTGAGCATAGGTAACGAACTTGAATACACCGACGAGCTTACCCTTGGAAAATCCATCCAAAACAGGGTGCTTTTCTCGGATTCTTTCAACCAAAAATCATGATAAGAGAGGAATCGATATGCCTTAGGGCTGTAGAACCGGGGGACGCCGATTTTATGTATGAAGTGGAAAACGACTCCACAGCATGGGGCTATGGCGACACAATCGCCCCCATCTCAAGGAATATTCTTAGGGAATATGCGCTCAACTATGATGCGAATCCCTTGGCTTGCGGACAATTAAGGATGATCGTGACGGAATCCGCCACCGGAAAACCGATAGGCATAGCCGACTTATATGAAATATCGGCCATCCATCGCAGAGCTTTCGCCGGAATTTATATCCTGCCGGAATTCAGAGGGAGGGGCTATGCAAGGCAGTCGATCAAGGCCTTGTGCAGATACTGTCGCGGCGTGTTACGCCTCAATAAGATAGCGGCAAAAATCGAGGAATCCAACGTCGGTTCAATCAGGCTTTTCACGACATCGGGATTCATTCATGAAGCAAGCCTAAGAAACTGGATATGCAATGCCGACGGAACTTTTTCAGACCTCCGAATCCTCACCAAAGATCTTCAGTGCATTTAATACTTCATCCTTTTCAAGTTACGCAAGTGCGTAACTTGAATTTAATTGTAGGAGGGATCCTGAGGCACCATGAGCCAGCTCCTATAGGCCTCACCAAGAAGTTTCACCTCTCTGCGCCAATACGAGTTGCCCTCCCCTTGCAGCAACAGGCTGACATCGGGATGAAGGTCAACAGCCCATGAATTGCTTTCCCGTTCGCCCTGAAGCTGACCTTTGCTCCATCCGCTGTAGCCTAAAAAGAAGCGAATCTTGCTTTCTATTTCTCCCCCGCAATCGATATAATCCACAATCTCCTCAATGTCGCCCCCGACGTAAAGGCCGGGAATGACCTCCGTAGAACCTTCAAACCTGCTACCCAGCGTATGAAGCATGAAAAGCCTCTGCGTGTCGACAGGACCTCCACAGAAGACAGGCACATGACGGCCATTGTCCCAGTCGGGAAGGAGATCGCAAAGCGTCAAGGATGTGGGCTTGTTCATCACCAATCCAAGGTGTCCCCTGGATTTGTCGATGTCAAGAATCATGACGACAGAGCGGCTGAAGAAGGCCTCGTCCATCATGGGCTCCGAGACCAACAGACTTCCGCGTTCCGGTACAAAGCCGGGGTTGTAGTCATACAACAGATTGCTTATATTCATAATAGTATGGTTTGAAAAGTTTCCACTTAGGGAGCAACGGATCCTGCTTCTTATCAATTAAAGGCGCGAAAAGCTCCGACGCATTGCGACGGCTCTTTACTCATATAACAACGATGCAATCGTTGTTATTACCAATTATTGATTTTTCTTAATCTAATTTCATTTTTTTATTTAACTTTGCGCCTGCTTCTCTCCCTCGCCTTTCTCCGACATGCACAGACAAGAAAACGTAACCCAAGCATAAAACAATGAAAGTCTTAAAGTTTGGAGGCACATCCGTAGGGACAGTGGAAAGCCTTCGCAATGTGAAAGCAATCGTAGAGGCAATCGAGCCACCCGTAATCGTGACCGTATCCGCCCTCGGAGGCCTGACAGACAATCTCATAGCGACAGCCCGAATGGCAGCCGACGGCGACGAGGGATATCGCGAAAGAATGGAAGCGATATCGTCGCGCCATTTCCACGTCATATCCGAAATTGTAGCGGAGGAGAAAAGGCCTGAGCTGATATCGAATGTCAGCAAAATGCTTTCTGACCTTAAAAGAAACTACGACGGAGTATTCCTGCTCAGAAACCTTTCGACACAGACCCTCGACAATATCGTCAGCTTCGGAGAACGCCTGTCGTCGATGATTGTCGCGGCAATGATAGAAAATTCTTCGCTCCATGACTCCCTTAAATTCATAAAGACAGAAAGCTGGTTCTCAAAAAACATTGCCGACCAGAAGCTCACCGCCTCTTTGATTGAAAATGAATTCCATGGCCTGGAAGACAGGGCCATCGTCCCCGGATTCATATCCACCGACAAGAAAACCGGACGAATCACGAATCTCGGACGCGGAGGAAGCGACTTCACAGCCGCCTTGATTGCTGCCGCTACGGGGGCTGATTCCCTCGAAATATGGACAGACGTAGACGGATTCATGACGGCCGACCCCCGGATAATCGGAGAGGCGACAGTCGTGCCCCACATGACCTTTATTGAGAGCATGGAACTTTGCCTCTACGGAGCAAAAGTGATCTATCCTCCGACAATTTATCCCGTTTTCCACAAGAATATACCCATCAGGATTCTCAATACTTTCAATCCGACAGCCCCCGGCACGCTCATAACGGAATCCGTCGAGCAAGACGACATGCCAATAAAAGGAATCTCCGCAATAAAGGGAGCCTCACTCTTCTCAATATCCGGTTTCAAGGCGAATGAGGGGAAGAAAATCAAATCGAGAGCCATAAACTCAATGGCAAGAAACGGAGTGACGGCATTCCTTGTGGCCCAGGCCGAGGGGGAGTGCGTCTTCTCCTTTGTAGTGGCCGACGCTGAGAAGACCACAGCCTGCACGACTTTAGAAACGGAATTTGCTCCTGAGCTGCTGGCCCGTGATAATTTCAGAATCATGACAGAAGACAATCTTGCAATAATGGCTATAGTAGGGGAAAAGATAAAGAGCAATCCCAGGCTGGGGGCAAGGATTAGGAACACTCTACTTCGCGACGGAATCACCGTCAAGGCATATTCCGAGGGTGGCTCGCGAACGACAATATCCATAGTGATGCCTATTGATAAAACCGACCGCGCATTGCGTCTCACACACGGCATACTATTCTGACTCCCGACATCCTGTTCTTTCGAAACGTCAATTTGACCAAAATAGCCTTTTTTGCGAAAAAATCTGGATGTGAAGATTGTGTCATTGATTAAAAAATATTAACTTTGCGTTTATGGAGATAAAAAGCGCAAAATACGAAATAAGCAACGCCAAGGTGGAGCAATGTCCCGACACGAAAGTGCCGGAATATGCTTTCATTGGAAGGTCGAACGTCGGCAAATCTTCTCTCATCAACATGCTGACCAAAAGAAAGGGGCTCGCCAAGACTTCACAGAAGCCGGGCAAGACTCTCCTTATCAATCATTTCTGCATCAACGACGGAGATTTTTATATCGTCGACCTCCCCGGCTACGGCTATGCTTCGCGAGGAAAAGAGCAGAGAGAAGATTTCAAAAGGATAATCGAAGAATATATTCTTCACCGGCAACAGATGACACTCCTTTTCGTGCTTATTGATATCAGGCACGAACCACAAAAAATCGATCTTGCTTTCCTGAATTGGCTCGGGGAGAATGGAGTGCCTTTTGCTATTGTCTTCACCAAAGCCGACAAACTCGGCCCCAATGCGGGGAAAGCAAAAGTGGAAGCCTATAAACAGGAGTTGCTTAAGACATGGGAGACTCTTCCTCCGGTCTTCATAACATCATCTGAAAAATCCTCCGGACGTGAAGAGCTGCTTGATTACATTGAGGATACAAACAAGCTCATGAGAGATACAGATAAGGGAAATCCTGATACTGAGGCGAAATAAAGTCGGATTCCTTGGAATCGAGATTTTTCAAGAATAATACTGAAAAAATGAACCTTAAGAAACTAATCAACGGAAACAGCCGCCTGTCGGAAATATTCAGATTCGCTTTAGTTGGCGGGATAGCCACGGTGCTCCAATATGGGTTTTACGTGGTGTTCGTGGAGGCTGTTCATGTCAAGGCGGTCCCTTCGTCTATGATCAGTTATGCGCTTAGTTTCATCGTGAATTTCTTTCTCTCCAGTTATTTCACTTTCCACACCAGACCAAACGCTAAAAAAGGGCTCGGATTCGCCCTGAGCCACCTTTTCAACATGGGGCTCCAGACCGGGCTCGTGGCAATCTTCAAGGAGCTTGTAGGCCCCACCCTCGCGCTTCTGCCTGCTCTGGCGATATGCATACCCGTAAATTATTTCCTCGTCAGGTTTGCTTTTACAAGCAAACTCTTCAACCCTACCCCAAAACAATCTGAAACTGAAACTGAAAAAATATGAAAAAAATAGCTATGGCATCCGATCATGCCGCATTTCAACTGAAAGAAGTGGTGAAACCTTATCTTATTGAGAAAGGTTACGAAGTCGTGGATTTCGGCACAGACTCCACGTCATCATGTGATTACGCAGATTTCGCCCATCCGGCTGCAAGAGCTGTCGAAAATGGAGAATGTGATTTCGGCATCGCTATGTGCGGATCCGGCAATGGCATTCAAATAACCCTCAACAAACATCAGTCGATTCGTGCCGCACTTTGCTGGCTGCCTGAACTGGGAGCACTTGCCAAACAGCATAACGACGCTAATTTCCTTGTGCTGCCGGGACGATTCATATCCGAGCATCTCGCTCTCGAAACCGTTGACGCCTATCTTAATGCCAAATTTGAAGGTGGCCGCCACCAGAAAAGGGTCGACAAAATTCCTGTAGAAAGACTTTAAATAATCGCAAAAAAATAAGTTGGTAAAAATTTATGAAGGATTTTCGTGGGATTTATAATTCATCTTGCTGGCGCATACCGGGGTATGTAACTAAAAGATGAAATATAAATCACCGGAAAGACGAATAAATTTTACCAAGTTATTTTTTGAAGATTACTAAAATTGGGGTATATGGGAAGACGTCAATTTGAAATAGCATTAAGCTCTTTGCGATTTCACGCTTTTCATGGCCTGTTGCCTCTGGAATCAAAGGTCGGGAATGAATTCATTGTCGACATTTCCGTAAAGATTCCATATAATGAGGAGATTGCCGAGGACAATATCGAAGGCTCTGTCAACTATGCAGAACTATATGAAATAGTAAGGAACGAGATGAATCTGCCAAAGAAATTGATGGAAACTGTAGCAGCTCGCATCGCCGACCATGTATCCCGAAAATTTCCTCAAATCATAGGCGGAAGCATAACCATCTGCAAATCAACCCCTCCCATTCCGGGAATAACAGGATGCTCAAAAATCACTCTCGATTTTTAAAAAAATTTCCTAAAATATTTGGTGGTTTGAGAAAAAGGCAGTAACTTTGCACTCGCAAAACGGGAACAACCGATAGCAAAAACAACTTGGCTCGTTAGCTCAACTGAATAGAGCATCTGACTACGGATCAGAAGGTTGCAGGTTTGAATCCTGCACGAGTCACCTTTTTCATTCTAAAAAATTTTAAATTTATAATTTCACTGGGGCTCGTTAGCTCAACTGAATAGAGCATCTGACTACGGATCAGAAGGTTGCAGGTTTGAATCCTGCACGAGTCACAAAGAAAGGAATTATCATTGATAATTCCTTTCTTTGTTTTTCCATATTAAAAGCGCGTTCCTTAAAATCACCGCCCCTACGCTCCGAAATTATTAAGGAACGCGCTCTAAGTAGGGACATGGGCGCATAGTAATAAACCTGTGTTTAGGCGTAAAGATTACATAGTCTGAAAATGAAAAATTTAGTGTCGTTCACG
>VSPO01000085.1 GCA_009775375.1 Muribaculaceae bacterium
AAACTCTACGCCTAAAAATTTAACACTTCTAATTGCCCAATTTAACATATGCACCGTGCTTTCGGCTTGACCCGATTGTGTTTATCCTTTCATCATCTGAAAGCAAAGCATACCCTTTGTTCTCAGGGAATTGCAATGTCACTGTTGCAAGATCAAAACCATTGTCACAAGACCTTGTGTCTGATGCCTCGACAACAGTATCACTTATGATCCGGTAATGTTTTCTTTCCACCTCAATAACCTTTGCTGTAATATTCTCCGCTCGCGTGGAAGAATAGACCGAATGATAAAATTCATTCACCATTTTATAAATCTGATCGTTTTCGTGGACATCCAGCTTTGACGGAATATCCGAATTTTCGCAACCCACAAGCATAACTATGGGAATTAATGCCGAAAAAGCGATAGCTACTTTTTTATTCATATCAATTCACTTATAGTTAGTCTTATATTATTGTATCAATCTGCTCAATCTCCAATGTCAAGCCGGATGTTCGATATGAAAGTATCAATCGTTCAAAAAGCGTTGAATGCGGAATCGGGATGGTTCATAGTAATAAAATGTCATTCCAATTGACGTATTGCTCTATGGAGTTCGCTGCAAAGTTAATTATTTTTTTCATAACCACAATATTTTTTAAATAAATTTTGTCGAGATTTCATAAAAAAGTCTCCCTTTTTACTAAAGCATATTGAAGCATATCATATGATTTAACCTTTAAAGTGACAGACAATTGAAGATAAAAGACTATGGAATAGACATTTACAGCATTACCTACAATCCTAGTTATTACCTGAGTATACGCCATCGTATAAAAGCACCATTACCTACATCACCGGCCCGGAGGAAAGAAAATCCAATATGGAGCAGACCCGCATTTGCAAACCTTTCCTTTTGCGAATGCGACCCCTGTTTTAACATTGAGTTGTAACCAAGCTATAAAACATCGGCAAGAATTATCGGCTATTCAAGCCGTTTTCAAAATGGCTGACGCCGGGCGCATCCATCGCGATGGATGCGCCCGGCGTCTTGCTATATTTCCGGCATTACCCTGCTATGCTCCTTCGAGGAAGTCGAGGATGTTGTCGAGCGATTGGATGATGTTGGGATGGAATGCGTCGTCCTCCTCCTTCGTCCAGCCTTTCCCTTTAAGCCACAATGCCTGGCAGCCGGCCTTCTCCGCAGGAAGGATATCCTTCTTCAGGCTGTCGCCCACAACGAGCACCTCCTCCGGCTTCAGACCCAATGCCTCTACTCCGAGCTCGAAGATTTTCGGGTCGGGCTTCCTGACTCCCACCACGGCGCTTTCTATTATCTTCTTGAAATATCCGTCGATGTCGAAATCTTTCAAGACCGTCTCCACATTCCCATAGAAGTTGGAGACAAGCACCATCGGATACCTCTTCGACAATGCCTCCAGAACGGGTTTTGCCCTCTCCACCGATGCCTTGGCCGAAGCATAGCAGAGGTCGGCCACCTTTGCCGCCATCTCCTCAATGGCCGCAGGAGCGAAATGCCCCATCTCTGCAAGTCGCTGAAGCTCTATCTGCATCTTGATGACCAAAAGGTCGTGGAAATTATGGTGGGGAAGGATATGGAGCGTCCGCGCAAGTTCCCGCTCGGCATAGACATACGCCTCCCTGAACTCTGCCTTGTCGGCGGCGACACCGGCCTTCTGCCAAGCCTCCCATATCACCTCGCTCCAATGGTCGCCCCCGGAGTCGAGGGTGCCACCATAGTCGAAGATAATCCCTTTTATTTTCTTGAAATCTACGTTCATAACTTTGATGTTTTTTAGAGTGTGTTGTCGAATCCGCCCGTTCGTCAGAAAGATTCCTGCTTCCGGAAAGATCCTTCGAGCTGCGCCACGAATCCCTTGCAAATCTTCTCGTGCCGCATCATCATATATATTAAAACGATATTGAGCACGGTAAGTTCGAAGGCGAAATAAAGCCACGGCATCTGGAATATCAGTATCGAGGCGAAAAGCGCGAATGTGCGGGTATTAAACGACAGAATGTTGGTATACTTCATCAGCGGCTTGCTGGCTGCCCTGAACGAATCCCTGAACGACTGGGGGATGTCGTTGCCGTATTTGGCGGCAAGCGTCCTGCGCAGACGCTGCATCCATGGGGTGCGTTTCTCCTGACCGACGGTGTAGTTGGTGTAGAACGCGAGGGTCAGTTTCTGCCAGAAATTGCGTTTCCAGGATAGCTGATGGAATTTCTCCCAAAGTTGGGAGGCCGTGTCGAGTTCGCTCCCCTCTTTCCCTTTAAGGAAAAACAGGTGGAACTGCCGGTAGTAGTCGGCCATGGCTGCCTGCGTGGCATGGCAGACGCCCGTCACGACCGCCACGACCCATATCACCCAATGATGGGCGCTGAAGAACTCACTCGTGACGTTCTCTCGAAGGCATATCGCGATGTAGATTGCCGCAAACCATATGTCGCCGCTAAGGCCGTCGAGTATACGGCCCAGTCGGGAATATTGCTTGGTCATGCGCGCCAGCTGCCCGTCGGCGCTGTCAAACGAATCGGCCCAGACAAGAAGGATCACTCCTGCGATGTTGATCCATATGTTGTCGTAATAGAAGGCCACGCCGGCGGCCACCCCGAGGAATATCGAAGCTATGGTGATGGCATTGGGGGTGATGCCTAATTTTTTTGCAAGGAGCGCCCAGCCGTAGCCTATGGGGCGGTAGAAGATCAGGTCGAATGTCTCCTCCGTATCCATCGACTTCAACGAATCCTTGTAGCTGGGGCGCTTCTCCCCCGTGGATGTATTGTTGTCTTTATTCACTTTTCTGATATCTTCATGTAAAGTAATCGGGAATCAAAGCTTGCCGTGGCTCAACGTTTTCTCCATGCCTTGACTGCTGCAAGCACGCATTTCGCTATCCACGGGGCGGCGTCCTGACGGCACGGGGCGAAACTCGGCCAGTCGTTGAAGTCGATTATGCGGACGGTGCCGTCGGGGTCCACTATGCAGTCGCCTCCATAGATTTTGACGTCGAGTATCTCCGAGGCGCGTTGGCACATCCGCTGCATCTCCTCATGGTCGAACTCCAGGCCCTGGCTTCTGCCGTTGACGGCCTCGTGGCCGTATTTACTGTGCCCCTCGTCGAAGGGATAAAACCAATAGAAGAAAGGCTGGCCGCTCACTCCGTAGAACTTTATGAGGTCGCCGACGAGATGACGGTTGATGACGGCCCTCTTGATGCCGCGATAGAAATATTCATGAAGCACCTCCTGCGCCTCCTCCGGATGGCGGCAATAGCTGACGTCTTCCTTGTGCATTGCATGGAAATCGCCCCGCTTTATCCAGCATGAAGAGAATCCTGCCTCCCGGAGGTCGGCCACGACGCTTTCGTTGGTGTTGACGATAAGGCTCTCGGGATATGGAATCTTGTTGCCGAGAAGAATGCGGGTCATGCGCTCCCTCGTGCAATTTTCGATTCCGTAGCCTGAGTTAATGACGAGTCTTCCCTCGTCCTCAAGTTTCTGCAATTTTGCGATCGAAGCCTGCTCGCGGCACATGTTGAGCACGATTGGCTCTTCGATCTCCATCTCGCGGAATTTCTCCTCGCTGTAGATATTGACCTCGCATCCGCGCTTGCGAAGCTGCTCCACCGCCGCGTTGAAAATCGCGGCGTCGTTGCCGATATGGTTGGGAGAATAGGCTCCTGCCCTCATCACTCCCGCTATCTTTATTTCTGCCATTTAATGGTCCGTTGTTTTTGATAATGAAGTTGAAGTCAATGCTTCGGCCTGCCCTCCCTCAGGAAAGCTTCGGCCGAGGCCACGTTGGAGGCATGGTCCACGTCTACTATCTTGCCCATGTCGTAGGCGCGAAGGTCGAGCCCGTAGGCCACGAGTGCCCTCTGATAGTTGCGCATTCTCCCTACCCCCTCGGCCAGGCATTTGTCGAGCACGGGAATCGCGCTTTGCGAAAGCCCGTAGATTCCGCCGCTGACGTATTTCACTCCCGGCTCCATCGAGTCGAGAAATGCCGTGATCTTCCCTGCGTCGTCGGTGGCAACGTAGAGAGGCTTTTCGTCTTCGATAAAGGAGGTGACGGCCATCATCCCGTCTACCTCCTCGGGAGCTTCCTCATATGCCTTGACATAGCGGGAGAAGTCTTCGCGACGGAAAATGGTGTCGACCGTCGTGATTACGTAGCGTCCTTTCCCCTCCATCAGGGAAGAGAGTTCATAGAAGCTGTGCATCGACGTGGGGGTGGTTTTCACGACAATGTTCATAGGGCACGGCATTGTCGGGGCAAGCTCCCGGAGATAGGATATCACTTCCGTCATCTCCTCGTTGGTAATGACGCTTATGGATTCAGCTCCGCATTCCAAAAAAATGTCGATAAGACGCCCGATCATGGGGAGTCCCTCTATTTCCACCAACGGTTTCGGCACGTCTACTCCCTCTTGCCGGAGGCGTGAGCCCTGTCCGGCCGCTATTATTCCGAAATTCATGATTCTTTGGTTTCTGTTGTTGTGTCTGGTTCGGAATCCTCCTCGGGCTGGAGGCCTTCGGGGGCGTCCTTGGGTTTGCGATCCTCGGAAGCGTCCTTCTGTTTGCGGTCATCGGTGCTCCTGGCGGATGTAGTCTTAGGTTGACGCTCCATCCGCTCCCCTTTGTCGGGTTTCTCTACAAGGTATTTTTTCAGAGGATTTGACGAGGCTTTGTTGAAGATGGCGCGACGACGGAAAATATCGATCGCGCTGTAGATGGCTTCCCTCATCGATGTCGGGTCGGCCTCCCCTTTCCAGGCTATGCCAAACGCCGTGCCGTGGTCGGGAGAGGTCCTGACAAAGGGCAGGCCGGCCGTGAAGTTGACGCCGTGCTGCCCCGCAAGCGACTTGAACGGGGCAAGGCCCTGGTCGTGGTACATCGCTACGACGCCGTCGAATTTGAGATAGTCGCCAAGTCCGAAGAAGCCGTCGGCGGCAAACGGTCCGAATGCAAGAATCCCCTTCTCTCTGGCCTCCACGATGGCGGGAGCGATCACGTCTTTCTCCTCCGTGCCGAGCAGGCCGCCGTCGCCGGCGTGAGGATTAAGCGAGAGCACGGCTATTTTGGGGCGGTCGAAACCGAAATCCTTCTGAAGCGAAATGTCGAGCGATCTTATGGCCTCTCCGACCGATTCCGACGTGACCGATTCAGCCACTTTCGATATGGGCAGATGGGTGCTGACAAGGGCTACCCTGATGTTGTTGCCGAAAAGGATCATGCGTGCCTTCGCCCCATCGCCTGTCTCTGCCTCCAGAAACTCCGTGTGGCCGGGGAAATGGAATGAATCCGACTGCACAGCCTCCTTGGAGATGGGGGCGGTCACGAGCACGTCGATGCTCCCCTTCTTCAAGGCTTCGACGGCGGCACGCAACGCCGCGACTGCCGCTTTCCCGGATTCCGGACTCGGCCGGCCGGGGGTTAGCTCCGGCATGTTCTTGTCCACGTCGATGACGGTGATCCTGCCCGGATGGGCATTGAAGGCGGATTCCGCCCTATGTAGTTTTATATCTTCCAGACCGAGCTGCCGGCGGCATTTCTCTGCCATGGCATGAAAGCCAAACACCACGGGGGTGCAAAGATCGAGTATATCTTCATTGGCAAGGGCCCCCAGAATGACCTCATAGCCCACGCCATTGAAATCTCCGTGGGTGATTCCCACTTTTATTGGTCTTGACATCTGTATATCTTGTTTATTGCTGTTGCTAATTGTAATGAAGCCGACGCCGGGGAGACGCGACGGCAAAATTAATAAAAAAACGGGGAAAATCAGCCGTTCTTCCCGGCGAGCATCCCGCATGCCGCCATTATGTCTTCGCCGCGCGAGCTGCGGATAGTGGCCGTGATTCCTTTCGAGTTGAGATAATTCCTGAACATCAGCATCCTCTCTTCGCTGCACGGGTGGAGTTCCACGTCGGGAATCGCATGGAAACGGATAAGGTTGACCCTGCAATCGATATTGCCGATGAGCCTTATGAGCTGGTCGGCGTGGGCGATATCGTCGTTGACTCCGCGCCACATTATGTATTCAAGCGAGAGACGGCGCTGATGGCTGAAATCGTAGCCTGCGAGCACACGCATGACGCTCTGGATCGGAAATGCCTTCTGGGCCGGCATCAGTTGCTCGCGTTCGGAGGGGTCGGCGGTGTGAACGCTGACGGCGACATGCACCTGCGTCTTGTCCAGAAGATCCTTCAGCTGCGGAAGCTTGCCGACGGTGGAGACGGTGATGCGCTTCGGGCTCCAGGCCATTCCCCATTGAGCCGTCATGATCTCTATGACGGGGAGGAGCGCGTCGAGGTTGTCGAGGGGCTCGCCCATCCCCATGAAGACCACGTTGGTCAGCTCCTGTGCGGCTGTCTCCCCTTTTGCAGCGACCGGGGGAATGCTGAGAATCTGGTTGATGATCTGGGCAGCCGTCAGGTTGGCCTTGAATCCGAGCCGCCCCGTCGCGCAGAAATAGCAATTCATCTTGCATCCCGCCTGGGAAGAGACGCAAAGCGTGGCGCGGTCGCGGTCGGGGATGTAGACGCTCTCTATGTTGCGACCGGAGCCGACGTTGAAGAGATATTTCACCGTGCCGTCGACGGATTTCATCCGCGATGCCGGCTTCTCTCGCCCCGTGACGTAGTTGGCGGCGAGCCATTCCCTGTTTTTCTTGGAGATGTTGATCATCTCGTCGAAATCACTCACTTTTTTCTTATACAGCCATTCGGCGAGCTGACGGCCCACGAACTTCGGCATTCCGCCGGAAAGGGCCACTTTTGTCAGCCCGTCGTGTGTCAGCCCGATCAAGGGGAGTTTATTGTCTGAGGATTGCATAATCTTTAATTTGTTGTTTGAGCGTCCGCCCTGACTTCTACGGCATCCGCTTAAGGCAGGCTCTATAAACTTAAAGCAAAGGGTCGGCGCCATGGTTGCGGCGACGACCCTTCACGTTGTTATCGTTGACTGGCGGGCAGGGCTCGATCAATCGCCTGCCTCGAATTTGTAAATGTTGTTGACGTATTCGCGTGCGCCTTTCAGCATTCCTCCCATGTTGGGATTGACGAGCTGGAAGTATTGCTGCTCATATTGCTGGTCGTTGAAGGGGAATTCCTCTTTCCCTTGCGAAGCCACCTGATAGGCGTAGACTCCGTTGTCGCCCTTCACGAGCACCACCTTGCCGGGCTTTGAGCCTGCGATGCGGCCAAGCACCTTGGCGTCGGCCACCTGAGGATTGTAGCCGAAACGGAAAGTCGGGTTGTTGGTGCTCTCCACGGCCATTGCCTGTGCAACGCCGGCCATGCTGCCTGCCTTTGGCTGATACTGCTTGATCATCTCCTCGCCGGCCTTGTCGCGACGGGCCTTGTCGGTGGCGAAGGTCTTCACGTCCTTATTGGTCAAAGGCACGTAGTCGTCGTATTCCGAAACCACGGCGGCGGCATAGAGAGCCGGGGTCATGGCGTCTTTGCTCTCATAGATGTGGCTGACTTCGCCGGGGTTGCCGTCGATCATCACCCAACGCACCACCTGACGGCTGTCGGGGTAATAGCTGTTGAGGCCTGCCATGCGGGGCACTGCGGGGGAAGACTCTGAGAGACTGAAGTCCTGAATGGTATATCCGGCCTTGGCGGCGTTGGCTGCAAAGCTCTTGAGGTCCTGGTTCTGGTCGAGGAATTTCTCGAGTTTCTCGCGCTCGCCGTTCACGGTCTTCACACTGGGCTTGAGTTCGTAGGTCACCTCATCATATTCATAGATGTCGACCGGAGCGTTTCTCTTGGCTACTGATGCAAGCACCGATCCCTGGGGAGAGCTCATGAGGGTGATATATTTTCCGCCGGCGTTGACGAGGGAGTCAAGCTGTGCGGGCTCTATGGCGCGGGTAGGTCCCTGAGCCGTGAAAAGCGGAATCCACTGTGCGGGCTGGGCCATAACGCTGTCGGCTCCAAACTTCTTGCTTACAGAGTCGGCGGGAAGACCGCTGTTGAGGCTTGCGAGCACCTTGGAGGGGAGCTTGTCGCCGGCCACCTGGACGATGTTGAGCTGGATTGAATCCATTGCCTGCGTGCGACGGCCCATCTTGACGATGGTGAAGCCCTTTATGTTTTCAGAGACGATCTTGGCTGAGTCGGCGGATGCGGAAAGCACATATTCCCTGACTGCGCCGAGAGGAAGGTCGGAAGCGCGGAGCTGACGGCGGGTCACGGCCACGCCCTCTTTCTTGAGGTCTTTGCCGACCTGTCCTGCGCTGTCGCGCAGGGATTCCATCGTGCTGACGGCGAGCATACGTGCGTTCTCACGGTCGGCCGTGGAGGGGACGATGTTGACGGCGATGAACATCACGTCCTTCGTGGGCTCGTTGACCTTGAAGATGCTCTTGTCGGAGTCGTAAGCCGCCTTGATGTCGGCGTCGCTGACCTTATATTTCTCTGCGTCGAGCTGTCCGTAAGGATGGAAAGCCATGTTGACGTTGCTTGTCGAGACATAATCATTGTAGAGAGCCTTCTTGTCGAGGTCGTTGGCCTTGACGGTGCCATAGAGAAGACGCTGGTATTGCTGACGCTTGATCATCTGCTTCGTCTCGCTCTCCATAGCGACCCACGCTCTCTGGAAGGGAGCCATCTGAGCGTCGGTAAAGCCGTTTCTCTTGGGATTGAAAATCACCTCGTAGGCCTGCTGCGGAGTCGAAACGCTCAGTCCGGAGGCATTGAGCTGCTGGATCAGTTCCTGAATGCGGGGATTGATGGGGTTGTCCATGACGAAAAACCGGAGCTGTTCGCCCGAAGTTTCGATTCCGGCGTTGTCGGCCGCCTGGTCGAGAAGACGCTCGGCCACGAGCTCGTCGAGGGCAAGCTGCGACATGAGCTGGGTGTCGTAGTTGGCATACTGCGCGGGATTCTGCTTGCGGGCCTGCTCAAGGCGGTTGTTGAGCTCCTCGCGGCGTTGGATGTAGTCGGTGTAATCGATTTTCTTATCGCCGATTTTGGCCACCGTCGTATGGTCGCCGAAAAGGTTACGGCTGTTTGTCAGGGCATCGCCTACGATGAAGGCAAGCAGCGCCACGCCGATCACGACGATCAGTAAGACTGACTTGCTTCTGATTTTCTCTAATGTTGCCATTCTGTGCTATAGCTGAAATTTGTGTTGATTAATTCGTTGAAAAAGCCATGGCAGCGACGCGGCTCCTGACGGAGTCGCGCACGCCGCGTATGATTTGAGCACGCAAAGATAACACTTTTAGCTCAATTCCCCAATTTTGCGGGATAATTATTAAATATTTTTCACCACATTGGCTTTCTCATGCCTGCCCCGAGGGGCAATCAGGCGAGTCCAAAGGCTTTTTTGATGTCGTCGACGCGGTCGGTCTTTTCCCATGTGAAGAGCTCCACTTCGCGCTCTATAGACTCCGTCTCGTAGCGTGAACGGAAACGCTTTGTGACGGTGCGCGGCTGCTGGCCCATGTGGCCGTATGCGGCGGTCTCGCGATAGATGGGGTTGCGAAGTTTCAGCTCCTGTTCGATGGCGCCGGGACGAAGGTCGAAGAGTTCTTTGATCTTTTCCGCTATCTCGGGGTCGGTCAGCCCGGGGGCTGCCGTGCCATAGGTGTCGACGAAAATGCTGACCGGGCTTGCCACGCCGATGGCGTAGCTGACCTGCACGAGCATCTCGCGGGCCACGCCGGCCTTCACCATGTTCTTGGCGATGTGGCGGCAGGCATAGGCGGCCGAACGGTCCACCTTCGAGGGATCCTTCCCCGAAAATGCGCCTCCACCGTGGGCTCCGCGCCCTCCGTAGGTGTCAACGATGATTTTGCGCCCGGTCAGGCCGGTGTCGGCATGAGGGCCGCCGAGCACGAATTTGCCGGTCGGGTTGACGTGGAGCACGATGTCGTCGTCGAAAAGGGCCTTCACGTTTTCAGGGAGCTTGGCTATGACCCTGGGGAGAAGCACCTCCTTCACGTCTTTCCTGATTTTTTCGAGCATCTCCTCGTCGGCCCTGTCGCGTGCCTGGTCGGAGTCGTCGAGAGGGGTGATGAAATCGTCGTGCTGGGTGGAGACCACTATCGTGTGGATTCTTTTCGGGGTGCGGTCGTCGTTATATTCCACTGTCACCTGGCTTTTGGAGTCGGGACGTAGATAGGTCTTCAGTTTCCCCTTGCGGTAGTAGACCATCTCTTTCCCCTCCCTGCGGATGTCGGAGAGTTCGCGGAGCAGGAGGTGGGCAAGGTCAAGGGTCAGCGGCATGAGGTTTTCGGTCTCGTCTACGGCGTAGCCGAACATCATACCCTGGTCGCCGGCACCCTGTTCAAGCTTCTCGCCGCGTGCCACTCCACGGTTGATGTCGCCGCTCTGCTCGTGTATTGCGGAAAGGATGCCGAGAGAGTCGCCGTCGAAACGGAAAGCCCCGCGGTCGTAGCCTATCTCTTTGATAAGGTTGCGCGTCGCGCTGTGGATGTCGACGTAAGCGTCGCTCCTGACCTCTCCGGCCACCACCACCTGGCCGGTGGTGCAGAGCGTCTCGATTGCCACGTGGCTTTCAGGGTCGCGCGCAAGGAATTCGTCGAGAAGAAGGTCGCTTATTTGGTCCGACACCTTGTCGGGATGACCTTCCGAAACTGATTCAGATGTGAATAGATAGCTCATATTATGTTGTCTTTGTTTTTTATTTTGTTCTCTTTGTTTCTGTGTCGCATGTCTAAGTTCACCCTACCGTCCAAAATGCTTTCAGGCATAAAAAAAGGAGCAATCGGAAGGAATCATGACTCTTGCCGAATGCTCTGCCCCAACCCTCCGGGCCGTCGCGACGGTCCGGAAAGAGGATAAACCTAAAAGTGCAGTTTTAGCATTTTTTCAAGTGGTTGCAAGCAGCCAAATTTTTCCACTCCTGCATAAGGCTTCCCGAAGGAGGCCGATTTGCATGTGCAAAGTTAATCATTTTTCTCAAGACGACAAAAAAAGCTGCAAATCTTTTTGAAGACTTGCAGCTTTCTGTCGGGGTGAGGCGACTCGAACGCCCGACCTCTACGTCCCGAACGTAGCGCGCTAACCAACTGTGCTACACCCCGATTGCCTTAGCGGCTGCAAAGTTAGTCATTTTTTGCGAGACTACAAAACTTTTTCAGAAATTATTGGAGATTTTCAATAAAAAAAGTTGAGATAAGCCCTCCTGCCCTCCTTATTCCTTGTTCAACCGGGAATCATCGAGAGGATTTTCGATTTTCTTCTTCCTGAATTTCTTCCCCGACGAGAAGGAATAGCTGGCCATCAAGGAGACCGTCGCATAGTCTTTGCTCCGGCTTTTGCGATAGAATGTGCCATCGCTACTTGTGTTGCCGCTTTTGAGCTGGAGGATATTATCTGCCGAAAGGAAAAGCGACCATGACTTGCCGATAGACTTGCCGATAGTCAGCGAAAGGTCTGCAAAGGGAGTCATGCGGATATTTCCGATCTGCATAGGCGTATAATAGTATCCGTTGACCGACACGGTGAATCTTTTGGGCAGCGTCAGGAATGAATAAAGCTGACTTTGGAAAACATGGTTGACGCGGTAGCTCTCTCCGGGAGCCATCTTGCGCGACTGACAGAGATACACCAATGTCCCTCCGATTGTCCAGTTTTTAAGAGGCGAGACCCGGCCCGTAAAGTAGACGTTGAGATTCCGTTCATGCCCGAGGTTGCCATAAGTCAGATATAGTCTGTCAGGAAATTTCGGATCGGTGGCAAACATCTGACGGATGGGATTGGAAATGTCCGACCAACTTGCCCCGAGGGTAAATCTCTTTGCAATCAGAAAGCTAAGGCTTACGGAGTTGGTGATCGACGAGACAAGGTTGAGGTTGCCCACCGTATATGTATAATCGGAGAATTGCCTCACGAGAGGACTTTGCTGCCAGAACGTCGGGCGTTTCACCCTTCTCGTGTAATTGGCGCTCATATTGAGCGAGCCGTCGCGCAGCAATGGCAAAGATACGAAAGCCGAAGGGAACAGTCCGGTCTCTTTCCTGTGCAGTCCCGTGCCCGATGTCCTGTAGTGCTCTGCACGAAGACCGGCCCTGACCGATACAATCCCGATCTTACCGGGAACGGAGACGTATAAAGCGGATATGTTCTCGCGGTAGGAGGCGTCGTAGTCATATCGGAGGTCGGGAATCATCTCCCCGTCGGAAAGGTATGTGTGCGTCGCCTTGTTGCCCACGGTGTTGTATGTATGCTTGACTCCGGCAAGCAGTTTCCAAACTTTCGTGAAATTCTTTTGTATTCTGACCTCTCCGTTGACGTTGGTCAGGTCGGCGTCGAGTCTGACGTCGTAGATTGAGTCGAGCGAAGGCTTGTGAGCCTCGTTGTCTTCGACGGTGGAATTGTCGCGGTAGGTGACGCCTCCGAGGATTTTCAGCAGCGAACCTTTGGAGTCGAGCGTATGGTTGAAATTCACTCGTGCGTCCACGCTGTTGTCAGTATTCCGTGCTGAATATTTGCCTCGGGTCATGCTTGTCTCCGCCAAGTCTTTGGGGGTTATAAGGGATTGTGAATTACTGCGGCTGTGACCCGACGACAGCGTGTATTCAGCCTCCACTCCGAGAGAGGTGCGGGAGGTGAAGTCGTAGACTCCGGAGAGGAGCACATTGGGATTGAAGGAATGCGATCGGCTTCGGTTGTCAGTATGTATGCTGGTGCCTGTTGTCTTGTTCTCAGATTCTTCGGTCGACGAACCTTTACTCAGCGCTACGGTGCGCAGGCCGGCAAGAAGATTGAACGTCAACTTGTTCCTGCGGCTCAGGAAATTGATGGTCGGAGTAAAGGAGAAATCCCTCTCGCCCCCTCTGACGGAAAGGCTGGCAGAGCCGTTATGTCCGTCGGTGTTCTGCTTTTTGAGATTGATTTTTATCACTCCTCCTCCGAAGGAAGCTGAATATTCCGCCCCTGCAACAGGAATGACCTCCACGCTTGTGACCGTGGAGGCCGGGATGCTTTGCAGGTAATTATACAGCCTTTCTCCCGTCATTTTGACGCGGCGGTCGTTGATATAGACCTGCGTGCCCGATTTCCCAAGCACTGAGAGCGTGCGGCGGTCGAGCCATACACCCGGTGCGGTCTGAAGCACCTGCGATATGTTCTTCCCTTTGCTCATGGGGTCGGAATTTAGATTGAGGATGAATCTGTCGGCCTCATACGTGATAGGTTTGCCGGTGACTACCAGCTCCTGCAATTCCGCCGTTGCGGGGTGAAGAAATATGGTGTCGGGGAAAGCCGTTGGGTTGATTCCTATTGTCAGGGGTTTAAAACCGGTCAGTGTGAATCTAAGGCCGGTTGTCTCTGCATTGGTTGGTATCGTAAAATGGCCGAGGCTGTCGGTGAAGACGCCTGTTTGTGGAATGGAATCGCGCAAGGATGCCACGGTGACAAACTCAAGAGGCCGGCGGTCGGTGTCTGCCACCACTCCGGAGATTTGTCGCGCGAGGGCGAATGACGTTGTTGCAAACGCCATTATTGAGAGGAGATATTGTTTTCGTCTCATGGTCGTTGGCTTGTCATTTGGAGTCCTTTAGTTTTTGGAGCTTCTGTCCGAGGTCGTAGTTGAGGAGGGAGATGTTTTTGCGGCGAACCATATCCCATCCTACAGGCTCTACCATGGAAGGGGATGAATAGTCCATGACGCGGCGCGACAAGGCATGGTGGCCGAATGGTTCGGCAATTTTCTCCACCTCTTTCGTCGGGGTCTGCAAAATCGTGATCATGGCAATCTTCCTGCGTCCGTAGGGGAAACGGTCAACGGCCACAAGCCTTTTCTTTCCTTTGTTGAGATAGACGTTGGTATACATCTCGCTGCGGTCGTCTTTGACCACGTTCATGTCGAAAACGTTGAGCATTGAGATTCTTTTCCCATCAAAAGAGGTATAGACAGAGGGCACAATGTCTCTGTCGTCGTCACGATACGTGACCACCACCTTTTGCTCCGTCGGGACGTATAGCAACACAGAATCCACATCGAGTCCGCAGTCGGCGATCACGCCGGCAAGGTAATTCCTCAGACCCGGATAACGGTCGATAGCGACATTGCTGCCCAACAGAGGCGTATGATTGCTCAACTGATAATTGTCGAAATTAAAGACCCACGACAGCTTCTTATCATGCACATACTTAGTGGAATCATTAAGCCTCCACTCATAATCCGCAAAAGGAATGCCCTTCGAGCTTGAACAAGAGCAAGCCAAAACAGCCACCACAAAAGAGAAGATGCTCAAAAAAAGTTTTTTATACTTCATATAGTCATAGTTTATAAGAACATTTGATTGGTTTTGACAAAATATTATGTGGGTTCTCTATATAAGCCCTACAATCCTGACACATATATCTCATTTCGCACTCCTTACAACTCTCAATGTTGTCTTTCTTTATATGCCATAAATCTGTAAAGCCTTCCTTCTTGAGGACATGAGACAATGACTCCTCAGAAATATGTCCATATGATGTCTTCATCGAGGGACAATTCTTTATATGGCCAAATCGGTCTACACTAATCTTCCCCCATAGACAGTTATTATAATTGTTTGATAATAAAAACAGCCATGTATTAGGAAAGAAATACCATTTACTTATCACGCCACAACAAGACTCATCAATCAACCTCTCCTTAGAGACAATCACTTGATAAAGTTTATTATCAATCAGCTTTTCCTTTTCAAGAGGGGCTGAATGAAGTATTAATTTGGTCACTCGAGGATATTTCTCCTTTAGTCTTATAATATACGAATCGTCCGACATCGTATCGCAATAAGGATGACAAATTTCAATATTTTGAAGAGTTGAGGACTGTGACTCATACAAAATATCGTTTAACTTATCCTGATTGGGACTATAAAATCTAACCTCCAAAGACTTACATCTCAGATGGTTTAATTCTGACAATGCTTTTTCATATGGATAATTTGATTTATCATCAAAATCAAGAATAGCACTATGAACAATTGATGGAGAAACAAAAGCCAAATCAAAATCCTTAAATGGTATTTTTTCTTCTACGAATAAACCCAATTCTTTATGCTGTATGAACGAAAGATATGATTCTAAGATTTCCTTTTCCTTAACCTTCGAATATACTTCACACAAAGGCCTTTTTGACAATTCTCTTAATATATATGTGAATGTCTTCGGCACAATGTAATATTTCACTCTCTGCAAATCATAAATGGCATCATTTGTCTTCCCTTCGACAATGACTATCGAGGGAAACAACTGGAATATGCATGATTCGTTATCATTTCTCATAATTATCTAACGTTCAATAGTTCGTTAAAAATCTGAATTAGAAATTTATGCTGTAAAACATATCCATATTATTGATTTCCAACAAAATA
>VSPO01000086.1 GCA_009775375.1 Muribaculaceae bacterium
TAGGTTTTTCAACACCGAAAATTGAGTTCTTCCGAATGATTTGCTAATTTTGCACTTGCCACTTGACTCTACATTTATCACATAAATATATCTGAGCTGAGACTTATTCATTTTTTTTTTATAACTTTGCAAATTGTAGCGGAATATGCCTGCTCCGGCCTGCCGGCATCAGCCCGTTGCTCCTATTATATAAGTTATATAAGCAAACATAAAGCGGCATGCGGACACTCAGGCCAATGTCGCAGAAAAATAAACCATCTATCAAAAATGGCAAAACAAGAAGACGTTTTCAAGACCATTGTCGCCCATGCCAAGGAATATGGGTTTGTGTTTCAGTCGAGTGAGATATACGACGGCCTGGCAGCCGTCTACGACTACGCCCAAAACGGAGTAGAGCTCAAGAACAATATCAAACGCTATTGGTGGGAAGCGATGACGATGCTCCACGACAACATCGTAGGCATCGATTCAGCGATATTCATGCACCCCACAATCTGGAAGGCATCCGGACATGTCGACGCTTTCAACGACCCCTTGATCGACAACAAAGACTCAAAGAAGCGCTATCGCGCCGACGTACTCATAGAGGAGGAGATTGCGAAATTCGACGACAAAATCAACAAGGAGGTGGCAAAAGCCAAGAAACGTTTCGGAGAATCATTCGACGAGGCGATGTTCCGCCAGACCAACCCCCGAGTGCTTGAGAATCAGAAAAAGCGCGATGAGCTCCACGAGCGTTTCTCCGTGGCTATGAACGCCAACGACCTTGGCGAACTTCGCCAGATAATACTCGATTATGAGATCGTTGACCCTATTTCCGGCACCAAGAACTGGACGGAGGTAAGGCAGTTCAACCTCATGTTCAAGACAGAGATGGGCTCCACGGCCGACGGAGCCATGGAGGTCTATCTGCGCCCGGAGACGGCGCAGGGTATTTTCGTCAACTACCTCAACGTGCAAAAGACCGGCCGCATGCGCATTCCCTTCGGCATAGCCCAGATAGGCAAGGCTTTCCGCAATGAAATCGTGGCACGCCAGTTTATTTTCCGTATGCGTGAGTTCGAACAGATGGAGATGCAATTTTTCGTGCGCCCCGGAGAGGAGCTCAAATGGTTTGACACATGGCGCCAGACGCGCCTAAAATGGCACAAAGCCCTCGGACTTGGCGACCATAAATATCGCTTCCACGACCACGAGAAGCTTGCCCACTATGCCAACGCAGCCACAGACATCGAATTTGAGATGCCGTTCGGGTTCAAGGAGGTGGAGGGCATACACTCCCGCACCAACTTCGACCTCTCCCAACACGAGAAATTCTCAGGCAAAAAAATCCAATATTTCGATCCGGAGCTAAACGAAAGCTACACCCCTTACGTTATAGAGACATCAATCGGCGTAGACCGCATGTTCCTCAGCGTGCTTTGCAGCTGCTATGAAGACCAGCAACTCGAAGGGGGCGACCATCGCGTCGTGCTTCATTTCCCGGCCCCGCTGGCTCCGGTGAAATGTGCCGTGCTCCCGCTGGTCAAGAAAGACGGGCTTCCGGAAAAGGCACGCGAAATCCAGCACAAACTGCGTTTCGACTTCACATGCCAGGTGGATGAAAAAGACTCGATCGGAAAACGCTACCGCCGTCAGGATGCAATCGGAACCCCCTTCTGCATCACCGTAGACCACCAGACGCTTGAAGACAATACCGTCACGCTGCGCCACCGCGACTCGATGGAGCAGGAGCGCGTCAACGTCGACGACCTTGAGAAAATACTAGCCGAGAAGGTGAGCCTCAACAGCCTTCTCCGCAAATTGCTTTAACTATTAATTCACACAAGATGACAACAATCGTTAAAAACCTGTTGATGGCTGTGATCGGCCTCGTGATGACAGCATCACTATCTTCCTGCAACTACAATTCCCTCGTAGAGAAGCAGCAGACCGTAGACCAGGCATGGGCCCAGGTGGAGAACCAATACCAGCGACGCGCCGACTTGATTCCGAATCTCGTCAACACCGTGAAGGGATATTCCTCACACGAAAGCGAGACGCTGACAAAAGTGACCGAAGCCAGGGCCAAGGCAACCTCCATCACGATTGACGCCGACAACCTCAACGAAGAGACACTTGCAAAATTTCAGGAAGCTCAGGGAGAACTCTCGCAAGCCCTGAAATCGCTGCTGGCCGTCACCGAAGCCTATCCCGACCTGAAAGCCAACCAGAATTTCCTGAATCTTCAGACCCAACTCGAAGGCACCGAAAACCGTATCTCCACGGAAAGGATGCGCTACACGGAGGCCGTGAAGGACTACAACACGAGCATAAAGAAATTCCCGACAATGATTTATGCAGGATGGTTCGGATTCAAGGAGAAACCGCAATTCAAGGCAGAGGCAGGCGCTTCGAAAGCTCCGGAAGTAAGTTTCTAATTCATTAACACAAATCTGATGACTATTAAAAATTTCGGATTCCTTCTGCTGCCCGCAATGATTTTCGGACTGTCGTCGTGTCTTGGCGACGACGAATATGAGACATATGAAGAATGGATGAAGCAGAACCTTGAATATATCTCGAATGCGGAGGCAGAGACAGGCGCCGACGGCAAGAAAGTGTACGAAAAAATCGTGCCGGCATGGGACAAGGCCTCCTTCACCTTGATGAGATGGCACAACGACCGAGCCCTGACAGCCTCAAATCTTACGCCGCTCGACAACTCCACAATCAAAGTGAAGTATCTTCTGACAAACATTGAAGGAGACACCATCGACTCATCCTACCGCCAGACAGACAGCCTCTATCAATGCCGCCCCTGCGACATGATAACCGGCTTCTGGATCGCAACGACCAACATGCACGTGGGCGACAGCGTCACAGCCGTTATCCCCTATCAGGCGGGATACGGGATCACGGGAAGCAATGCAGTGCTCCCCTTCTCCACCCTGATTTTCCAGATAAAGCTCAACAGCATCGTGGCCTTGGAGAGCCAGCCAAAATGATTGTCTGAACGACCCTCTACACACAAGAATGCGCCATGACGTTGGATAGACGGTCATGGCGCATTAATTATCAGAACATTATGAAAGCATCTAAACAATATCTCTTTATAAAACCAAGCCGGGTGGGCGCAGCATGTGTTGCGGCCGGAATCCTGCTCACTATTCTCCCCGGATGCGGGCAGACAGAGCGCACGGAGGCAATCACAGCCGAAATAACAGCAGCCCAAATGCAGGGAAGAAACTCTGCAAGGGAGATTATCGTGAGGAATTGGCCCGACACGACCGAACTGATGATAAGCCTGCGCAAGGCAAGGGAGAAGAAATGCCGCTACGACAGCACCGGACATCCGGAATGCGCAGCAGCGTTCGACTCGGCGTTCCTACAGACGCTACGAGCCGTCAAACCAGAAATCGGCAAAATCGCTTCAAGGGATGATTAAAATCACATTTCTTAAAGCAAAAGTCAACGCACAGACTTCCCCTCCACGCCTATCCCGAACAGGGCATAGTCGTAGATGCACGGGTCGTCGGGACGAAGCGAACGCAGCACTTCGGTCAGCTCCACGACGCTCTTTCGGTCGTTGGCCTTACGGCTGAGCAAGCCGAGTTCTCTGGAAATATTTCCGACATGCACGTCAAGGGGGATGAAAAGCTTGCTTTTGGGAATAGAACGCCACACGCCCATATCGACGATGCCATCGTCGCGGACAAGCCAGCGCAAAGCCATGTTGAACCGCTTCAACGCCGAATCCTTGAAGTTGAAAGGGAGGCAGCGGTTGCATATCTCCCCTTTGTTTTCCAAGAGAAGCACCTTCTGGATTTCCCGGACAAGATTCCATGCGGGAGCCTCATCGGAGCCGGCACCGATTTGATTGGAAAATTCATCCAGGCTTCCATACTTCTTATAAATAAAACGCAATCCACGCAGGAAATGAGCCAAATGCCCGGCGAACATCGTGCGATGGATATTCAAATCCGGGTTAAGACCTTCATATCCCTTATCCATCACGTACTTATACGGCTCGTTGTCCATAAGGGCGAGCATCTTCCTTATGTCGTTGCATATCATCTTTCGGTTGCCCCAGGCGACGGCAGCCGAAAGCAACGCCACAATCTCTATATCCTCAAGCCTTGAAAATTCCCTTGGGAACTGGACAGGATCCTTCTCAATGAATCCGACATTGTTGATTCTGGCGGCTTCCGTGTCGAGCAATTCCCGTATGTCGTCGGGAACGTTGCAAATAATCTTCTCCATTATCGTTTGATTTTCATTGGGTCGCTTTCACGGTTCATACGGTCGACGGAAGTGACAACGAATGTGGATCCCCTCAGCGACTTGTCGTCGGCCTCCCCTACCAACACCCTCGTCAGCGGAGTCATGGCTATGATTGCCTGCGAATCCTCAAGATTCTGTCTTTCCAACGGAAAAAATTGATAGACCATATACTTTACGGCATCGGTCTCCGATTCCGTCTTTCCCGGCTTCTCCGGCGACCATGACAAGAACAACTTTCCGTCGGACTCCGAAAGGCGAAGGTTGTCGACCGCCTTGGGCTTAAGGCTTTTGTCGCCATATGCAGGGGGCAAGGCAATCGTAGACTGATATTTCATGGCCAAAGAATCGGCCACCCCTTTCATATTGGACGTCACCCAATAGCCATGCCACCAGACATTACCCTGCACGTTGGGCAACTCCCTCGACAGCCTGACCTTAGTGTCAAGCTCGTTCTTGTCGCGGTTGCGCGGATCGGGGGTGTTCATGGTCCGATTTACATCCTGACCGATATATATATCGACGTCGGCGGCATTGTCGTTCCACCATTTTGCAAGATGGCGGCTCGGCGCGGCCTTAAGGTCGAGCGTCCAGTAGAGCTGGGGAGCAAGATAGTCGATCCATCCGTTTTTAGCCCAAAGAAGCACGTCGGCATAGAGATCATCGTAGTTCTGAAGCCCGGAGCTGTTGCTGCCTCTTGGGTCGCTGCTTTTATTACGCCATATCCCGAAGGGACTTACTCCAAACCTCACCCATGGCTTAGCCTGCTTTATCGTGGCATGAAGCTGTTGTATAAGGAGGTCAACATTATGTCGGCGCCATTCATTGCGGTTCATTTCCGCGCCAAATTTCTTATAGCTCGCGTCGTCAGACGTGAATTTCCTTCCATTGGCGGGATAAGGATAGAAATAATCGTCGATATGAATGCCGTCGACGTCATAGCGGCTGACGATGTCGCTGACCACGTCGCAAATGAAATCGCGGTTCTCCTTATAGGCAGGGTCGAAGAAAGTCTGTCCGTTGAATTTGACGAAACGATGGGGTTCCTTCTTTGCAAGATGAGCAGCCGGAAGAATGTCCTTTGGGCTCGACGTGACGCGATATGGATTCAGCCATGCATGAAACTCCATCCCCCTTTTGTGGGCCTGCTCTATCGCATATTCCATAGGATCCCATTCGGGAGAGGGAGCCTTGCCACGTTTTCCCGTAAGCCATGCCGTCCATGGTTCGAGCTCCGACTTATACATAGCGTCGGCTGTCGGCCGGACCTGAAAAATCACGGCATTGCAACCCGCGTCCTGAAGTTTCTGGAATTGGTCGTCGATATATCTTTTCGCCTGCTCCGTAGTCTTACCCTGCCATTGGGTCTGGCCTATGACATGAAGCCACGCGCCACGGAATTCCCTTTTAGGATTACCCGACACCTCGACATCCTTACCGGCAGCCAACGACTGAGGCGGGACAAAAGACCCGGCCGCTGCGAACATCGCCAATGCTATTGCCTGTATCCTTATTTTATTTGCTATTTTCATACTGTTGATCTTTATCAATTGAAACGCGAGAGTCCGGCTGACGCGATTTGCTTATCGTCACAAGCCAGACTCCCGTGAAAATAAGAGCCACGGCCACAAGCCGCATCGTCGTGATCCTCTCCATGCCAAGGCATATGCCGACGGTGGTCGCGACTATGGGCTGCACATAATTATATATTCCCACGAGCGTCGGACGCAATGCCTTCTGGCCAATCATCACAAGGATATAGGAGAATAAAGTAGCGCACACCACTACGTAGGCTATCCCCCAACCCTCTTGCGGAGTGATGGCTTGCCAATCAGCCGCAACCAAAGTCGGAACAGACAAAGGGAGAGCCACAATAGAGGCAAACAGGAACATCCATTTCATCAATGTGACCAATGAATATTTCTTGATGAAATTCTTATATAATGTAAGGTAGAGGGCATAGCTGAACTGTGCGCAGAGGACGAGCACGTCGCCAAGCAATGGATTGTCGCCCGTGGCTGAATTGGAGGTGCCCGCGCCGTAGACGAGAAGTAACGCTCCGCAAGCGCCTATAGCAATTCCACCAGCCTTTTTGAGAGTGATGGGTTCTTTGAGTATCAAAGCTGCCAGAATCATCACCCACATAGGCATGGTCGTGGTGATAATCGAGGCCTCGCCGGGGGAGGTCAGACCCACTCCTGAAATGAAACTGCCTTGATTAAACAGGATTCCGAGCATGGCGGCCCCGGCAAGACGAAGCTTATCGCCGGAAGGGACATGCTCTTTAGGCAGAAATGTTGACAACAGCCAAAACAGAATAGTGGCCCCGAATATGCGGAAATCCGTCATGAGAAACGGAGAAACCACCGCCCCGGCCATTACTATCTTGGCAACAGGCGACATGAGACCCCAAAAGACATTGGCGCCAAACATTGCCAAATGTCCTCTAAGCTGATATCCTGTCATACTTTATAACGGCTACTTTGTGTTTGAATGATAAAATCAATCGTCGCATTTCTTATTTGATTCGCATATTATCTGACGAAGATCGCGTGCATAGGTAGTGGCATCAACAAACTTTACGGCCTTCATGCCTATAGCCCTCGCGCCTTCAACGTTGACGTCTTTATCATCGGCAAAAAGAGATTCCTCGGGAATGAGGCCAAATCGCTGACAAAGCCTTTGATAGATTTCGGGCTGCGGTTTCAGCAAATGCTCTTCCGAGGATATCACTTCCCCGTCGAGCAACTTGAATATATCGTATTTTTCCATCACTTCATGAACGCGGCTGCACCAGTTGGTCAGTCCGTAAAGGCGAAAACCCTGACTTTTCAGCCATGTCAGCATATCTCTCATACCCGGCATCTCACCAATGACGAAATCCGTATAATGGTCGTAGAAATATTGAAGAGCATCAGCCAGCTCGGGATGTTGCATCTGACGATTTCGGATTATTTCTGCAAAAGGTATCACTTCGCGATCGCACTCATCGATAAACTCATCGCTGATGAATATCTTTCGGAATTCCTCTTCGCGGAGGGTGTCGTCTTTGAAGAAGGCTTTCATGACAGGGATGAAATCATAGTCAACGAGCACCTTGCCGAAATCAAAAACAAGATTCTTAATCTTCATATCCATGTTTTTCTCAATTACTTTGCAAAATTAATCGTTTTTTGCCAAATATCAGAGTCTTATCTCCCTAATTTCTCGGATTTATTGGGGTTATCTGCCATACGGGGCATCGGGTTCGGCCGCGAAAGAGCAACGATTTTCTTCAGGCAGACTTTTGCCTACGATTTCTTCATAAAGATTGCGGAGCGTTGTTTCCCTTGAAAGCTTATTGCGCAAATCGCATTCCCAGACACGGATAACGCGCCAGCCCATCAGCCGAAGCACTGCAGAATTGGCAACATCGCGGGCTCTGTTGTGGTTGATTTTCTTTTGCCAGAACTCAGTATTTGTAGAAGGCAGACGAAATGAGCGGCATCCTTCATGGCCATGCCAGAAACATCCATCGACGAAGACTACCGCCCTAAATTTAGGGAAAACCAAATCGGGATGGCCGGGCAGTTTCCGTCCGTGCAGCCGATAGCGCAGACCTTTTGCGAACAAGAATTTTCTGACCATCAATTCCGGCTTCGTGTTCTTGCCCTTCACTGCCGCCATGCAGCGGCTGCGCTGCTCTGCTGTCATACTGTCTGCCATATTTATTAAACAACCGATCTCTAAATTTTATTATAAGTAAGTGTTTAGATTATTCCTATACTTGTCTTATCCAATCTGAGAGCTGGATTTCAATCCGTGATTTAGTAATGATGGAACCCCATCACGCCATCATCCCAAATTGAAATCCCGACTCTCATATCGGCAATCCAAGTACAGGAATAATCTGAACACTTACTTAAGTTCAAAGAGAAGAATTATGAGTGACAGGAAATGAGAGAAAAATGACTTTATCAATTTGTGGAAGTCAAGTTTATTTCTTAATTTTGAGAATAATTACACAAGATAGAGATATGGCCAATAAAATCAAATATCCGGTGGGACAACAATCCTTTGAGATGCTGCGCAAACGCGATTGTCTATACGTAGACAAAACCCGTTTTTTGGAAAGACTGCTTAACAAAGGCAGCCAATATTATTTTTTGGCGAGGCCGAGGCGGTTTGGGAAAAGTCTTTTCCTGTCGATGATGAAATGTTTCTTCGAGGGCCGACGGGAGCTTTTCACAGGACTCTACGCCGACTCGATGGACTGGGACTGGCAGCCGCATCCGGTGCTATATCTTGACCTGAACCAGGATTCTTACGGCAACCATATGACCCATACCAACGTGCTAAAGGCCAGGTTTGAGGACTGGGAGAAAGAATATGACCTTGTGCCCCGCTCGGAGGAACTATCCGTGAGGTTCAGCGACATAATAAAAGCTGCTTATGAGAAGACCGGAAAGGGGGTCGTGATTCTTGTGGACGAGTATGACAAGCCGCTGGTCAACAACCTGCATGACGAGGAGCTGTTTGTCAGCTTCCGCGAACAGCTTACGACCGTGTACTCCAATTTCAAGAGCAGCGCGGAATACATCCGGCTCGTGTTCCTGACAGGGGTCAGCCGGTTTGCCCTCCTTTCGGTGTTCTCCGGGCTGAACAACATCACCGACATATCCTTCACCGACGCATATTCGGGAATCTGTGGAATTTCTGAGAGAGAGCTGGTGGAGAACTTCCAGCCGGGATTAAGCGCAATCGCCGAGAAACACAGCAAGACGCCGGAACAGGTGCGCGATGATCTCAAGAAGCGTTACGACGGCTACCACTTCTCAAAACGCAGCGAAGACATCTACAACCCTTATTCCCTTTTGAACGTCATGGAGGAGATGGAGTTCGGAAACTTCTGGATAAAGTCGGGCATCCCCACCCTGCTGGCCCAGCAACTCAAGAAGTCGGGGATGGACCTTGGCGAGGTCTTCAACGCGCAATGCTTCATAGAGGACCTCGCAGGACTCGATTTCGAGACCCCAAGGCCGATCGCGCTGCTCTATCAGACAGGATATTTGACCATAAAGGGTTACGACCCGGAAAGCGAGGTCTGCACCCTCGGCATTCCCAACAACGAGGTTAAGGCAGGGTTTCTGAACTTCCTGCTGCCGTATTACGCCAATTTCCACGGCGAGACGTCGGCCCGCTTCTCGGTGTTCAAGTTCGTCAGGGAGTTCCGCTCCGGAGACGCCGAGGCCGTCATGCAGAGACTCCGGAGCATGTTCGCGTCAATACCCTACGACATGGAGATGCAATGCGAAAGGAACCTCCACAACGCGCTGCTCATGCTAATGATGCTCGTCGGCATGGAGGTGAGGACGGAGCTTCGGACTTCCTCCGGGCGCATGGACCTATTCGTGAAGACCGACCGCTACTATTACATCATTGAGCTGAAACTCAACGGCTCGCCGCGTCAGGCACTCGACCAGATTAACGACAGGCGGTACGCACTGCCTTTTGCCACGGACAACCGAGAGATCATCAAGATAGGAGTCAACTTCTCTTCAGAATCACGCACAATCGACGGCTGGGAAATCGAGAGGCAGGGAGATTGAAGACTCCGTCCAAAACCGGAGACAACGGTATGCGACATTCAAGTTTTTCCTAATTTAGAAATAATTAAAAGATATAGAGATATGGGAGTGGAAATCAAATATCCGGTGGGGGAACAATCGTTCAAGGCTTTGAGGGAAAGGGAATGCCTGTATGTTGACAAGACTCGCTTTCTTGAAAGGCTTCTCGAAAAGGGAAGCAAGTATTATTTTCTGGCGAGGCCGAGGCGGTTTGGGAAAAGTCTTTTCCTGTCGATGATGAAGTGTTTCTTCGAGGGTCGGCGGGAGCTTTTCACAGGACTCTACGCAGACTCGATGGACTGGGACTGGCAGCCGCATCCGGTGCTATATCTTGACCTGAACCAGGAGTCTTATGCAAAGAGAGAATCCTTGTCGCAGGTTCTTGAGAATAAATTGAGCGAATGGGAAAAGTTTTATGGGATAACCCCTGAGATCGACAACTTTTCCGTAAGATTCGAATCAATCATCAAGACTGCTTATGAGAAGACCGGCAAGGGGGTCGTGATTCTTGTGGACGAGTATGACAAGCCGCTGGTCAACAACCTGCATGACGAGGAGCTGTTTGTCAGCTTCCGCGAACAGCTTACGGCCGTGTACTCCAATTTCAAGAGCAGCGCGGAATACATCCGGCTCGTATTCCTGACAGGGGTCAGCCGGTTTGCCCACCTTTCGGTGTTCTCCGGGCTGAACAACATCACCGACATATCCTTCACCGACGCATATTCGGGAATCTGCGGAATTTCTGAGAAAGAGCTCGTGGAGAACTTCCAGCCCGGAATGAGGGCGATCGCCGAGAAACACGGCAAGACTCCGGAACAGGTGCGCGACGATCTCAAGAAGCGTTACGACGGCTACCACTTCTCGAAACGCAGCGAAGACATCTACAACCCTTATTCCCTTTTGAACGTCATGGAGGAGAGTGAGTTCGGGAATTTCTGGATAAAATCGGGCATCCCCACCCTGCTGGCCCAGCAACTCAAGAAGTCGGGGATGGACCTTGGCGAGGTCTTCAACGCGCAGTGCTTCATAGAGGACCTCGCAGGACTCGATTTCGAGACCCCGAGGCCGATCGCGCTGCTCTATCAGAGAGGATATTTGACCATAAAGGGTTACGACACGGAAAGCGAGGTCTGCACCCTCGGCATCCCCAACAACGAGGTTAAGGCCGGTTTCCTGAACTTCCTGTTGCCGTATTACGCCAATTTCCACGGAGAGACATCGGCCCGGTTCTCGGTGTTCAAGTTCGTCGGGGAGTTCCGATCCGGAGACGCCGAGGCAGTAATGCGAAGACTCCAGGGCATGTTCGCGTCAATACCCTACGACATGGAGATGCAGTGTGAGAGAAATCTGCACAACGCCCTGCTGATGCTCATGATGCTCGTAGGCATGGAGGTGAGGACGGAGCTGAGGACCTCCTCGGGACGGATCGACCTATTCGTGAAGACCGACCGCTATTATTACATCATTGAGCTGAAACTCAACGGCTCGCCGCGTCAGGCACTCGACCAGATTAACGACAAGCGGTACGCACTGCCTTTTGCCACGGACAACCGAGAGATCATCAAGATAGGAGTCAATTTCTCTTCAGAATCGCGCACAATCGAAGGCTGGGAAATCGAGAGGCAGGGATGAAGAAAAAAACGTTTATCGTCGCTTAAGCATTTTGTAGTTTATGCGTTTTTGAAGTCTCGACTTTTATTTGTAATTTTGTAGCAAAATTACAACTTCTATATATATTCTAATCATGAGCGAATTAGCCACGAAATACAACCCCTCGGAGGTTGAAGACAAATGGTACGCATATTGGATGGAGCATGGCTTGTTTCATTCTGAGCCTGATGAGCGCGAACCTTTCTGCATAGTAATCCCGCCGCCCAACGTCACGGGCGTGCTCCACATGGGACACATGCTCAACAATACGATCCAGGATATTCTCGTGCGCCGCGCGCGCATGCAGGGCAAGAATGCCCTATGGGTGCCGGGCACTGACCATGCCGCGATTTCCACGGAAGCAAAAGTCGTAGCCAAGCTCGCTCAGGAAGGGATAAAGAAGACCGACCTCAGTCGCGAGGAATTTCTTAATCATGCCTGGGACTGGACCAACAAATACGGGGGCATAATCCTTCAGCAGCTACGCAAACTCGGAGCCTCCTGCGACTGGGACCGAACCGCCTTCACTATGGACGAAATACGCTCAAAGAGCGTGATGCACGTCTTCTGCGACCTCTTCAACCGAGGCCTTATCTATCGCGGCGTGAGAATGGTGAACTGGGATCCGAAAGCCCTGACAGCGCTTTCCGACGAGGAGGTGATCTACAAAGAGGAGCAAAGCCATCTTTTCCATCTCCGCTACATGGTGGAAGGGGAAGAGGGGAAATATATCGTAGTGGCAACGACCCGTCCCGAGACAATTCTCGGCGACACGGCCGTATGCGTCAATCCCAACGACGAACGCTACACATGGCTTAAAGGGAAGCGCGTCATCGTGCCTCTCGTAGGTCGCTCCGTGCCCATAATAATGGACGACTACGTGGAGATGGATTTCGGCACGGGATGCCTGAAAGTCACCCCTGCGCACGATGTCAATGACTATATGCTCGGCGACAAATACGGATTGGAATCGATCGACATTTTCAACGACAACGGCACTATTTCCGAAAAAGGGGGAATGTATGTCGGGATGGACCGTTTCGACGTGCGCAAGCAGATCATGGCAGACCTTGCAGAGGCCGGGCTCGTAGAGAAGGTGGAAGACTACGTCAACAAGGTGGGCCACTCAGAGCGCACCGACGCGGTCATCGAGCCGAAACTCTCGATGCAGTGGTTTGTCAAAATGAAAGACCTTGCCGTGCCCGCCCTTGAGGCAGTGGAGACCGACTATATCAAATTTGTACCCGCAAAATACAAGAACACCTACCGCTACTGGATGACCAACATCAAGGACTGGTGTATCTCCCGCCAGCTATGGTGGGGACATCAGATTCCGGCATGGTATCTTCCCGACGGAGCGGGATTTGTAGTGGCTGAAAACGAGGAGCAGGCCCTCCTTAAGGCAATAGAGAAGACCGGGAATCCGGAGCTCACGCTCTCCGACCTCACCCGCGACCCTGACTGCCTCGACACATGGTTCTCCTCATGGCTTTGGCCGATATCCCTCTTCAACGGTATCCTCGACCCCGACAACAAGGAATTCAAATACTATTATCCGACAGCCGACCTCGTGACCGGTCCTGACATCATATTCTTCTGGGTGGCCCGTATGATCATAGCCGGATATGCCTTTGCAGGCGACAAGCCATTCAGCAACGTATACTTCACGGGAATCGTACGCGACAAGATCGGACGCAAGATGTCGAAGACCCTCGGCAACTCCCCCGACCCTCTCGACCTTATCGACAAATTCGGGGCCGACGGCGTCAGGATGGGCATTATGCTTGCCGCTCCCGCTGGCCACGACATCATGTACGACGATTCGCTGTGTGAGCAAGGCCGCAATTTCTGCAACAAAATCTGGAATGCCTTCCGCCTCGTGAAAGGTTGGCAGGTGGATCCCGAGAAGGTGCAGCTGGAAGCTTCAATACGTGGCATCGAATGGTTTGAGGCTGAATTGAACAAGACCCTACTTGACGTGGAAGACCTGATGGGCAAGTTCCGCATTTCGGAAGCCCTTATGGCGATCTACAAACTGTTCTGGGATGAGTTCTCGTCATGGTATCTTGAGGTGGTGAAGCCTGCTTACGGCACGCCGATGGATTCCGCAACGTATGAGGCGACATTGAGATTCTTCGACACTCTTCTCCGTCTGCTCCATCCATTCATGCCGTTTATCACAGAGGAGCTTTGGCAGCATCTCTACGACCGGGCCGAAGGGGAAAGCATCATGTCGGCAAGCCTGCCTCAGGCGGAAGGCTTCGACCAACGCATTATCGACGGATTCGACCATCTGAAAGAGGTGGTGGCAGGGATACGCACGGTGCGCAAGCAGAAGCAGATACCGCAGCGTGATGAGCTTGAGCTCATGGTGAAGGGTCCGCACGACGGGTATCTCGACAGCATAATCTTCAAGATGGGCAACCTTTCCGACATCAAGCTTGTCAGCGAGAGACCGGCTGCTGCAGTGTCGTTTATCGTGGCATCTACGGAATATAGTATTCCGGTGACGGCCAACATCAATGTGGAGGAGGAGCTTAAGAAATTGTCGGCCGACCTGGAATATCATGAGAAATTCCTTGCCGGAGTGCGTAAGAAACTTTCCAACGAGAAGTTTGTAGCCAACGCTCCCGAACAGGTAGTGGCCCTTGAGCGCAAGAAAGAGAGCGACGCCCTCGAAAAGATAGCTGCCGTCAAGGCAGCCATCGCCGCCCTCGGATAAGAATTCAGATAAAGTTTTTCATCTGATATATTTTTAAATTGTAGTTAAAAGGGAAGGTCCTGGCCTTCCCTTTTTTTGCCATCTAAGAAATCATTTGCCATATGGACCGAATAAAAAAGTACTGTCGCTAATGGACACTATCTTGTTGTTATCTGTTTTCTTTTTATTATATTTGCATTATAAATCACACCTTTTCCTCACTTCTTTGTTTTTACTATAGAATCAATCCTTTCCCTTTATGCCCGATCTTATCCTGTCCCTAATCAAACTCATCGCTCTCCTCGCCGCTCTCGCTTTCTTGGCCCTGATCCTTCTCTTCCTCTTCTGGACCGTCTATATGCTCATCCCTAAAAAGTGGCGCAGAAAATTCAAACCTCGCTCTAAGTCCTTCGCCACGATCGAAACACCTCAAATTTTGCCCGGACCACTCCCTTATCAAGGCCCCCAATGGTCCTCATCTCTTCTCCCTATCAAGGAAACGGCAACAGCTCACGAGGATCCAACCGTTTCCGGCAATGAGGCTGCACATTCATCGTCGTCAACAGCCTCCCATCCTCAAGCCTGATCCGCCGCTCCCTGTGTGCCCCAACTATCCACTCCAGCTCCTCCAACATCAGCCGGCAGAAATCCCCGTAGCTGAGTCCCACCTCTGCTATGCAGCCCCCCAACAGCTCCCCTATTCCGGCACCTAATCACACCTCGATCCGACCTTAAACGCATACTGCTGCAGTTGTGATTTGCTTTCTTTTTATTATCTTTGCACTATAAATCACACCTGGTTCTCTTTTTATCTATCCTACAAAACCGTTGTGATTTGCTTTCTTTTTATTATCTTTGCACTATAAATCACACCTGAATACATGCAATTGATTGGTAATATTCTTGTTAGCATGGTTTATAGAAAATAAAAATCTGGAGATTTGGGGTCAAGCCGAAAGCACGGTGCATATGTTAAATTGGGCAATTAGAAGTGTTAAATTTTTAGGCGTAGAGTTT
>VSPO01000087.1 GCA_009775375.1 Muribaculaceae bacterium
CGAGATTCCGCCTAACTTATTGTTCTTCGGCGTCAGAGACTCCGCATGATTCATTCAAAAATTAACGAACTATTGAAAAATACGTTTATAATGGATAGCGAAGTTTTTTGATATTTTCACGAGTTATTCATAAGATTGAAAAAGAAATATAATAATACCTTCATAAACATTCCAAAGATTCAGGGCAGGATAAGGTCGGTTCTGACGGCAGATTCTATGCATATCGGGATTTCTTTGGGAATAAAAGTTACCTTTGCCCGGCGCTTTTTGGCATATTTCGAAAGTTCATCGGTTGCGATGCCCGCATCGCGCCCTCTTCCACTTTCAAAATCTGCTCAAAAATCACCGCCCCTACGGCCCCGAAATTTTAAGAAACGCGCTTAAAGATGGCTTAGTGGTAAAATGGCAATGCCGTGCTTCTGATTTCCGGAAGCACGGCAATGTCGAATTAAGAGCTATAAGGGCTATAAGATTTATAGGAATTATAAGTCTTATAGGATTTACAAGAGCAAGGATGGCTAATGCCGATTATTTCTTTACGGGAGTGACGGTATAACCAAGTTTGCGCAGTCCTTCGACGATTCCCTTGTCTCCGGCAAGATGAAGAGCCCCAACGGCTACGAAGGTCGGTCCTTCCTTAAATATTGCCGGAAGCTTGGTGAGCCAATCAGCATTGCGTTTGTCAAGTAGCGCAGCCATGAATTCGGGATGCTCATCTTCAGCTTCGCTAAGTTGCAGCATCTTGTCGAGGTCTTGTGCGAAATAAGCCTCAGTCAACTCCTGAGTGCTTTTCTGAGCTTTTGACGGATCCTTAAGTAGCTCTACGAGAGCTTCGGCCTGGAAAGATATCGGAGTAAGGTCAAAGAGGATAGTGGCTTGCTGCTCAGGCGTCTCAAGAGCTACGATTTTTTTCCCATTAGCCTTGCCGTTGGTCTGAAACCATGTGTCGAGCTGATCGGCGGGATTGAAATCCGGTATTGTTTTGGCAGCCATTGAGACGGCCACCATGGAAGTCACGGCCATTGGTTTCATCATGTCGAGCATTTTGAGCTCCATGCCTGGCATAGGGGCCCAGTTTTTGAATTCCTCGCTTATTACGGCAAAATCTGCCGGTGGAATCACTTTAGACAGAGTGCTGTCGGCCGGGGCCATCATATGTGGCTGCATCGCCATTCCGAGAGCCGTCGGATCTTGGGTCATGTCAATCTCGCCTACGACCTGACTTGTTGTCTCGAATGGATTGGAAGCCCCGAATTTCTCCACTACGGAGGAGGGGGCAAGATGATGGGTGCCGAAAATGTAGGAGGGAGATGTCAGGCCATTGCCTTCAACTTTGAAAAATACCTGGGCAGACGCAGGGAGCGCAATCATCAATGCCAATGAGGCAAGGATTGTTTTGAAATTTGCCATAAAAATTAGTTTGTTGGTGTTTATGTTTTAATATATCAATAGATAAAGAGGAGGGTGATGTCTTAGGTGAAGACAATAGTATGACGTTAAAACAAAAGAAAAATTTCATGATAATCGAAAAAGTTAAGACGGAGCTATTGGGATTAGGGAAAATTTGATTACTTTTGTTGAAAATAGCTTCTTAAACAATTCCTATGGATAATAAGACACTGGTGGAAACTTTGTCGAAACGACTTGATATATCCCGTGAAACCGTGACTTCTCTCATCGACGGGATGGCGGAAGTTGTGGGGGAGAACTGTTCAGGGCTCAACAGCATATCTATTCCTTCATTCGGCACGTTTGAGTCCAAAAAACGTATGGAGAGGGTGGCGGTTCATCCCGCCTCGGGCAAACGTCTTCTTGTCCCCCCTAAAATAGTGCTCACCTTTCGTCCGTCGCCACTTTTGAAACAACGAATCATAAATGGAGAATAAGATAAGTGTAAACCGGCTTGCGGCGATGCTCGCGATTGCCACAGGAAGGCAGAGAAAACTGTGTGAAGATTTTCTAAAGGAAATCTTCAATATTGTCGTGGAAGAACTGTCGAGGGGAGAGTGTGTGCGAATCAAAGGATTTGGCACGTTCAAGCTTACCAAGGTTGAGGCTCGGAAAAGCATCAATGTCGCTACCGGGGAAGAACATGAGATTCCGGAGCATAATAAGGTGATGTTTGTTGCAGCCAAGGAACTTGCCACAGCGGTCAATAGTCCGTTTGACGCATTTGAGGCAGTGGAAATCGCTGATGACATACCTACCGATGAAATCATGGGGGATATTCCCGACGAAATCCAGGATGAGGAGGAGTCTGATTATAATATTGGAAGCGAAGATTTGAATGAAGAAGATGCCGACTCGAATGCATTCAGTCAGCCGAGCATACTTTATGGCGAGACAGAGCTTGAAAAAGAGATAGCATGTGGGGGCAAACAAGTTGAATACGCCGTATCGCGGGAAGACGATGGCGCGGGAGAAGATTCCGACCAAGAAATTGAGTATGGTTCAATTTCAGAAGAAAGTGAAATAAAAGAGTCGGAGGAAGAGGAATTTGAGGAAGAGATGAGTTCGGAGGCTTATTCCGAAGAAATGCCTGAAAATGAGAGATTGGAAGATGCAGAAAATTCCGACAATGAAAATGAGGCTGATAGCATGCCGGAAAAACGTGGTGTGAAGAATTTCTTGTGGGGAATCTTGGCCGGATTTTTCATTTGTGCGGCCATATGTTCGATTCTATATCTGTTTTTAGGAAAGGATAGGGAGGTTGATGAAATTAAGGAGCCGGTCTCAACAACCATTGATGATGGGAATAAAAATGCAATTCCAGAGGCTTCCGCAATCAGTGCTGACAGTGTGACGGAAATCCAAAGGGAAGACTCCATAGTCAAGTCTTCTGACGATGGAGAAGAGGAGTCAGTTCCGACGCGTCCGTCGGATGAAGCCGTGTATGATACTGTCACAACTACACGCTATCTGACCACGATAGCAAAGGAGCACTATGGCAACTTCAACCTATGGCCGATAATATATGAGGAGAATGCGGCGATATTGGGACATCCGGACCGCATCCGTCCAGGGACAAAGGTCGTAGTGCCTGCCTTGTCTAAATATAATGTCGACCCACGCAATCCGGAAGACGTCAAAAAAATCAAGCAAAGGGGTATTGCTATCTATGAGAAATACAAGTAATTGAGGATACGCAGGCTTAGTTGGCGATTTCCAGCTTTGAAAAAGATTCCAAAAAAACGTGGAGAAAAATTTGGTGGAGTGAAAAAAAATGTCTAATTTTGCACTCGCAAAGCCGGGGATACTGCTTTAAAAGGTGCCATGTCCGAGTGGTTAGGTACCGGTCTGCAAAACCGTTCACACCAGTTCGAATCTGGTTGGCACCTCCAAAGAACCCGCTTCTAATCCAATAGAGGCGGGTTTTTTATTATTGGTGATTATTTGGCGCGAATGAAAGGACCATATTCACATCCTGGGGAAAAAGGCCTCTACGGCATCTTCAACGATAGTTTCCCTCCGATTCTTGACGGAGTCACCCTCACTGTCGAGAACTATGTCCATTGGCTTCAAGAAAGGGGTAGGACTCCATGTGTGGTGACACCTTGGAATCCTGTGAAGAATGAAGCCAATTGCTCCGTCATGCGCTATTTCTCTTTGCCTATCCATAATCGCAAACCCTATAGATACGGCTATCCCAAACTCGACCCTTTTATATGGAGCCGACTTAAAAATACGAACTTCAGGATACTTCATTCCCATTGTCCTTTTTCTTCGGGGAGGCTGGCAGTCTACGTCAAGAGGCATCAGGATATCCCATTGATTGGTACGTTTCATTCCAAATATAAGTCTGATTTGGAACATTCTTTCAAGAGGATGCCATGGTGCGTGCCGATTATCATGAAGAGAATCTTAAACTTCTTTAATGCGTGCGACGAGGTCTGGATTCCCCAGGCTCACGTGGAGGAGACAGTAAGGGAATATGGTTTCAAGGGGAAGCTGACGGTGGTGGAAAATGGCAACGACTTTGCGTCATTTATGATCGGTGATCGCGATGAATTTAAAAGGAATGCCCGCCAAAGGCTTGGGATAGAAGAGGATGCATTTCATCTTCTTTTTGTCGGTCAGCATATCTGGGAGAAAGGATTGGCCGTGATTGTCGATACTTTGTCAGAGCTTAAAGGGAAGATAAAGTATAAGATGACGTTTGTCGGCAATGGATATGCGGCAGACGACCTTAGGGAGATGATTGCCAAAAGAGGATTGGCTGATAGCGTCAGTATTGTTGGTGTCGTGAAAGACCGAATGCTTCTCAGCGATTATTATGCAGCCGGCGACCTATTTATTTTCCCATCGCTTTATGACAACGCCCCGCTCGTGGTCAGGGAAGCGGCTGCCATGTCGACTCCGGCATTGCTGGTCGATGGATCCACGGCCGCAGAGGTTGTGAAGAATGGAGTGAATGGATTTCTGACAGCGAGAGATCCGAAGAAAATGGCCGACCTGATTTGTCGGCTCAATGCCGATAGGGGGCAGTTGCGAATGGTGGCCGAAGGCGCTCGGGCGTCGTTGATAAGGAGCTGGGAGGATGTAGTAGGGGAAGTGATTGATAGATATGACGTGATTTTGAAAAACTATAAGAGACGTTAAATTGTTGAATAATCATGTCGGAAACAATACAGCCCATATCGCCCCATGGCAATAATGCCAAGAAAATGTTTTCCCTCTGGAAGGTGCTTCTTCCGGTGGCGATAGGAATCACGGTTGTGGTTCTGATGTTTTGGCACGATGCCAAGAAGGAGGATCTCAAGGAGGTCATAGCCGGGATTGATTTCACGGCACGGACATGGGTTTGCTTTGTGGCGGCTTTCCTTTTTATGTTTGGACGCGATTTCGGACTTTCTTGGAGATTTCGTGCGCTGACAAGCCATCAGTTGCCATGGAAGAGTGCATACGAGGTGGATATGCTTTGCGAGTTCACTTCTTGTGTGACCCCGTCGGCTGTGGGTGGCAGCTCTTTGGGAATGGTTTTTCTTAATACTAAAGGGGTGGAGTTTGGACGGGCCACTACCTTGATGATGACCACTCTTTTTCTTGACGAGCTTTTTTTCGTGGTTTTCTGTCCGATTTTTGTGTTGCTGACTCCCGCCAAGGAGATATTCTCGGCAGGAGAGGCGACGTTTTCACATGGAATAAAACTGACGTTCTGGCTCGTCTATTCAGGGATATTTATTTGGACTTTCATTCTATTCTCCGGACTTATCTGGCATCCTTATTGGATAAAGTCGGTGATGGCTAAGATTTTCAAATGGCGTATTCTCAGGCGATGGCAGAACCAGGCTGACACTCTTGGCGACAACATGGTGGCAACCTCGAAGGCTCTCAAGACGAAGCCTTTCAAATTCTGGCTTGAGGTTTTTGGCGCGACCTCATTATCTTGGCTTTCACGTTATATGGTTGTAAATGCCCTGTTTTTTGGATTTTTGCCGCAGGATGACCCTCATCAATGGGTGATTCTCGCCCGTCAGTTCGTGATGTGGGTTGTCCTGATGATAAGCCCAACTCCCGGAGGATCCGGTCTGAGTGAATGGCTTTTCTCAGAATATTATGGAGATTTGGTCCCTACGGTAGGCCTCGCTCTTGTCCTGGCAGTGTTTTGGAGGCTTATATCCTATTATCTTTATCTGTTGATAGGCGCTGTAATAGTGCCGGGTTGGATAAAGGGTTCTCTTGAGAAGTTCCGATCTAAAGAGAAATCGCAGGATAATGCAGCTTCATGTCATAACGTCGGGCATGACGATAATATGGCGGCCGCAGTTGAAGCAGGCTCTCAATCAAATAATAAAGAATCTAAAGATACTACTAAGGATATAAAAGACAAAAATGGCACAAGAACAGAATCTTAAGGATTTCATTATCATAATACCCGCAAGATATGGTTCATCGAGGTTTCCCGGTAAGCCGTTGGCGAAGATATGTGGGGAGGAAATGATTGTAAGGGTATGTCGTCAGGCAAGCAAGACTGGAGCAGCCGTCGCTGTTGCCACAGACGACGATAGGATAGCTGAATGTGTAGATAATGCAGGTTACACGGCAGTCATGACTTCTCCCGATCATAAGAGCGGCACCGATCGTGTATATGAGGCATTTTGCAGACTCGGATGTCCGGCGAAAGTCGTAATTAATGTTCAGGGCGACGAACCATTTATCTCCCCCTCTCAGATTACGGCATTGATGGATTGTTTCATCGATGACGGTTCTACCTCGCTCGCAACTCTTGTCAGGGAATTTGATAAAAAGAATGGTTTTGATGCCCTGTTTGATCCGAATCTTGTGAAAGTGGTCCGTGCAGGAAATGGTGATGCCCTATATTTTTCAAGAAGTATAATTCCGTATGTAAGGGGAGTGGAATGGAAGGAATGGCTTGAAAGACACACGTTCCACACCCATGTCGGGATATACGCCTATCGTGCTGATACGCTTGCTGAAATCACGTCGCTTGGAAGGGGAGTGCTTGAGGAGGCTGAATCACTCGAACAGTTGAGATGGCTTGAGAATGGTTATAGGATTAAGACTGCCCTGACAGACGCTCCGACCATAGGCATCGACACCCCCGAAGATCTTGCCCATGCCGAACAATGGCTAAGGAATAACGAATAACGTTGCATCGTTCAAGAAAGGAAATAGAAGCTCCATCCGCAAAAGAATCGATTGCGGATGGAGCTTCTATTTTCTCAATAGTTGTAAAATTTAGATTGCTATAAAATATTGACGTGAACCGAAGGGGAGGAATGCTCCAATAGTTCCGATGTTTTTGATTGTGATCTTAATTGATTACCTGATAAGCAATATATTCGCCAACGAAAGAAAGAATCATAAGGACGGCACTGATAAAAGCGGCCATCTGAAGTTTCTTAAAAGCTGAATTGCTGAACTTTTCAATATATACTGCCACCAAATGACAGAATACTGTCATGAACATGAAGAACTCGTCAATGAATGCCCACCATGCAGGCCGTAGCTGGAAGGTCAGTATGATTACGAGTAGAACGAGCACCAAGGCTCCCCATACTGCCGCTTTTGATTTTAATATTTTGGCCATAGATGAAGTTTTTTTATTTATGAAGTTTAAATCCATAAGGCTTTCCGCTATCCCCAATGACGAGGGCAAGATAGAAGCCTTCCGGAAATTTGTCAAGGTTTATGATGGCGGTGTCCGTATTGCGGAACGTTCGCACGTCGACTGTTGCCCCTTGCATGTTGAATATTCTTGTCATAGAGACATTCTCAGGAAGCCTGATCTGATAATGGCCTCCTCCAATGGCAGTTATGACAGGAATTGAGGGCGAAAGCTTTTCTTGAAGCAGCAGCTCTCTTTGCTTGGCCTCAAGCGTGTTCCGAGCCACGAAGTTGTCGTGGAATGAGAAAGGCTCATCCTCGTCTTTATTTTCAGCTTTAGTTTTTGAAGCTGTGTCAATATTTCCCTCTTGACGCAAATCGAATTCCGAGGCATTCTTTCTCATCGCCGATGACTTGCCGGATGTAAGCAGGCTTGCCACGTATCCCCGATAATCATTCCAGGAAGAAATAGCCTCATGGGGAACGCGGCTGTCATAACGGATAAGCTCTATGTCTCTTGCCAATCCTTTCAAGTCGGAAAGCATTGCTGGTTCGATATGATTGGGATTGAAATTGTCGTCGAGATTATAACCGAGAATAGGAAAGGCTTTGTTGTCGGCTGCAATTATGACGAATCCCTTTCCCGGAAGATTGTAGACGTAGAAAGGCGAGAAAAGCCGGTCGGTTGTCAGCTGCCGGCCATTGTAGACAAGTTTCGGCTTGGCCGTCACTTCAGAATGGGCTGCATTGAAGAAAGTCCATGCAAGATGCGACGCCTCCTTTTGGCCTACGGATTCCGCAAGCGCAAAAGATGGCGTCGCTACAATCGACACAAGTGTCATCAATATTTTAAGACTTCGGATCATGTCAATATAACGTATGAAAAGCCGAAGTGATTGTATCAAGAGCTCGATACCGATGTATCAGGCGTCGAAAGCTTCCATTTCGGCTTCCTGAGCCTTTTCGTTGGTGATGTTGGGCAGTTCGAGTCCGTAATGCTTCTTGGCGTCAAGGGCCTTAAGGGCGATTCCAAGAATCAAGGCCAGGCCGCCAAGCGAAGCGAAGACAAGCATCGGAACGGTATAGTTGTATTCCAACGGGTTCTCCACTCCTTTATTGGTAGCCCCGAGAACGGCGCCTATTATCATAGGGAATGCGTAAAGTCCGATATTCTGAATCCAGAAAATCACGGCGTAGGCAGATCCAAGAAGGCGATTGTCCACGAGTTTTGGGACGGAGGGCCAAAGCGAGGCAGGCACGAGAGAGAAGCTGATGCCAAGCAATACGATAGCAGAATAAGCCACGAGCGCAGATTGTGTTGCCGGTAATACGAAAGCAAATGTCAGGTGGCATATTATCATCAGGATAGCTCCCCATATAAGCATTGTGGCTCCCTTGCCCTTGCGGTCGAGGAAGTTGCCGAGGATAGGAGTGATTACAGCTGCCCCAAGCGGGAAAACAAAGAACACTCTTCCGGCAGCCTCGGCAGAGATGCCAAGATTGCATTGCAGCATGTTGTTGGCATATTTCTGGAACGGGAATATGGCTGAATAATATAGCACGCATAGAAGTGCTACAAGCCAAAAGACTTTCGAGGAAAAGATAAATTTCAGATCAGACACCTTGAAAGGATCGTCTTTCACTTCTCCGTTTGTTCCCATCTCTTTTTCAAGGGTGCGGTCCATGAAGGCGTAGACGATAAATCCGATTAATCCTATAATCAAGAGAAGCACTGAGAAAGCCACGGGGCGCGACACGCTTATATTGTCGCGGAAAGCAGCAATGGCAGGGGAGCCGAGGAACACGACGGCCACTCCCAATCTCGCGATCGCCATCTCGATGCCCATGGCCAGAGCCATCTCCTTCCCTTCAAACCATTTTACGATGCCACGGCTTACGGTTATGCCTGCCATCTCACATCCACATCCAAATATCATGAAACCTATTGCGGACAGTTTTGCAGAGGCTGGCATTCCTTTATAAAAAGGAGTGACGTTCCACCATGCGTCGGGAAGATTGACGAAATTGTCCATGAAATGCTCCATTGAGCTTCCGACAAACCAATCGGTCAGCGCATAATAGTTGATGGAGCTTCCGACCACCATTACCGCTCCGGAAAGGATTGCCGTGAAACGCACTCCCATCTTGTCGAGAATGATGCCGGCGAAAATAAGGAAGAATACGAAGACATTCAAGAAGGTTTCAGAGCCAGCGAACCTTCCATAGGCTTGCGGCTCCCATCCTTTGGTGCTTTGCAGGTATTCCTGAAGTGGCGAAAGCACGTCAACAAAAATGTAGGCGAAAAACATTGCCGAAGCGAGAAGTACGAGAGCGGTCCAGCGTGCCCAGGCCTTGTCGCGCAACAGTTGTTGCGGCATTTGAATTGAATTTGAATTTAAAGATGCCATATTATGTGATTAGTTCAAGTTTGCTTGCGAGAGGATGATGCTACTCAGAAGGGGAAGAGGAAACGATTGCAAATTTACCTATTTTTAGGGAAATAATATGCAAAAAGATGAAATAATTTATAGCAGAGTTGCTATAATAAGATGAAATCGCAAGTTGGCTTTCTCTCATTTGGCAATGAAGTTTTCAGTTTGTGGGATGGCTGATGGGATGATGCTGAAAATATTCATGAATAATTTGTTAAAAAATCGATTGCATGTTGGGAAGTTGGCAAAAAAAACGTTAAATTTGCATATGCAATTCTTCGGTTGCGGTTATTCGCGTCTGATTCATCTGTCAAATTGCCACTATATTGGAATTTTATAGCGACAATCATGGATGAAATATAAAAGTATATTAATCAACTAAATAAATTTTAACTAACTAAACAACCTACTTATGAAGAGACTAATTCTCTTGGCTGTGGCATTAGTGAGTATAGTGTCGTGGGCATTTGCCCAAGGAGGCACTGTCACGTGTCGCGGAACAGTGATTGATGAACTTGGCGAGCCTCTGATTGGCGCCACGGTTCAGGCAGTGGGAACTACGGCCGCGGTTCCGACCGATGTAGACGGATGCTTCGTCTTGAAAGCTCCCTCAAAGGCCAAAGAGTTGAAAATCACGTATGTCGGATATTTGCCGTTGACAGTCAAGATTTCGAAGGATATCGGCACTGTCAAGATGAAGGCAGACAGCCAGATGCTTCAGGACGTGGTCGTCACACAATCCAAGGCTCGCACACGCGAAACCCCGATTGCGATGTCGGAAATCACGGCAGGTGAGATTGAGGCAAAATTGGGGAACAAGGAATTTCCTGAGGTGCTCAAGAACACGCCAGGAGTATGGGCTACTCCCGAGGGCGGCGGCTATGGCGACGCCAAAATCAATATGCGTGGTTTTAAGGCCCCGAACGTTGCCGTTCTTATAAATGGTATTCCGATGAATGATATGGAATGGGGCGGTATCTACTGGTCGAATTTCGCGGGGCTTTCCGGAGTGACTTCCAGCATGCAGACTCAACGCGGACTTGGCGCTGCGATTATCTCTGCCCCATCTATTGGCGGAACTATCAATATCACGACTCGTGGACTTGACGCGAAGAAGGGTGGTTCATTCTGGTATGGCATGGGCAACGACGCTCTGAACGATGTCGGATTCAGTGTCTCCACGGGCCTTATGAAAAATGGCTGGGCAATCAGCGTGCTCGGTAGCCACCGCTGGGGCGACGGATATATCCAGGGCACGGAATTTAGTGCATGGAACTATTTCGTCAATATCTCCAAAAAACTCGGCGATAGCCATCAGCTCTCATTGACGGCTTTCGGTGCGCCTCAATGGCACAACCAAAGAAACGTAGTGTATGGAACTCTGAGCATCGACAACTGGCAGAAGGCCAAACAGTACATGAACGGAGAAAGCCAATACCGCTACAATCCCGGATATGGCTTTGACAACGAAGGCCGTCAACGCACAGCCTATCGCAATCAATATCATAAGCCTATTATCTCTCTCAACCATATTTGGCAGATTAATGAGCTTTCCTCGTTGTCGACAGCACTCTATCTTTCGCTTTCCTCCGGTGGCGGATATTCAGGCCAGGGTCGCACGTCGGATTATCGCAATAAATGGCGCCCTGCATACAACGGGGCTATCACAACTGATTTTCGTCGTCCCGACGGCACATTCGATTTCGGAGCTATCCAGGATATGAATGCAGCTTCCACCACCGGCTCAAACATGGTCATGTCGCAAAGCGTCAACAGCCATGAATGGTACGGTCTTGTTTCTACCTACAAACGTCAATTGATTCCAAACAAGTTCTCGGTTACTGGTGGTATCGATGTGCGCTACTATGTAGGCCATCATAAGAATGAGATAATCGACCTTTATTCAGGTGAATATTATATGGATGATACTGATAGGGTTAATGTGAAGGCTGTTAACAACGCTGCTGCAAAAGATCCTAACTGGAAATATCAGAAGTTGGGAATAGGGGATGTCGTTTATCGAAATTATGACGGACATACCCATCAGGAAGGTATCTACGGACAAGGTGAATACAAAATTCTCGACGGAGCAGTCACAACATTCCTTGCCGGGTCGCTGAACGTCACCGGTTATAAGAAGATCGACCGTTTCTATTATGACAAAGAGCACGGCACGACTCCTTGGGAGACTTTCCTTGGAGGAACTGTAAAGGGTGGCGCCAACTGGAACATCGACCGCAACAACAATATTTTCATCAACGGCGGTTACATCTCAAAAGCTCCTTTCTTCTCATATGGCGTGTTCTTGAAGGCAGACCAAAGCAATGCCGTCAATCCCAACGCCAGAAATGAGAAAATCGGAAGTGTTGAGCTTGGCTATGGCTATCATTCTCCCAAATTCTCGATGACTGCTAATGGCTATTTCACGAAATGGATGGATCGCAGCGACCGCGAGACAGTTAAGCGTGGAGAGATTAAAACTGGCCCTGATGCCGGAAGCTATTTCTCTCTTAGCCTTGAGAACGTTTCGGCTCAGCACATAGGCTTTGAGCTTGATTTTGCTTACAAGCCCACACGTTGGCTTGAGATCCAGGGTATGTTCTCTTGGGGCGACTGGAAATGGACAAATAATCCGAAGGGCTACTACTATAACGAGCAGGGTCAGCCTCTGAAGAATATCAACAACGGCGAGGTGGCTTCAGGAGTGCTTGCGGAAGATCATGCGTGGGGAGTCATCAATCAGAAGAATCACAAAGTTTGTGGCTCCGCTCAGACCACCGGTGGTCTCGGCCTGACATTCCGTCCGTTCAAGGGCTTCCGTATTGGAGCTGACTGGACTTTCAGCGCACGCAACTATGCCGACTACTATCTCGACGCTTCAAGCCTTGAGGTCAACAAGTCGCTCACGCTTTCTGATCCTTGGGAAATACCCTGGGGCAATGAGCTCGACCTGTCGTGCAGCTACAAGTTTAAGATGGCCGGTCTTGACGCCACCATCTACGGCAACGTCTACAACCTATTCAACTACTACTACGTCAAAGACGCTCAGTGCCCATATGATGTGAAGGGAACGTGGAGCAATGCCACATATGCCATTTACTCCTTCGGACGCACCTTCTCGTTGAGACTTAAAGTGAATTTCTAATTTATCCAAGAAACCAACATATGAAAAATATAAGTATCAAACCGATTGCGTTCCTTGCCTGCGCCACACTGCTGACTGCGTGTGACGAGAACGCATGGAACGACCATCTCGATGGTTTCGAGGAGCCGCCGGTATATTCCAAGACTGAGACTGTGGAGTATACGCTGACCTCCGAAGACTATCAGACAATCGCCAAGAACTCCACCAATAAATCGTTGGCTGAAGAGGCCGGGGAATCCGAAGCATTAGCTGCGATTGGCACCAACGGCTATTTCTCCACAGCCGAGCAGGCGCGCAAGTATCTCCCTGCATTCATAGGTGATTCTTCATTCAAGTATTTCGCCTTAAATGATGGCTCTTCGGTCAAGGTGACATACAATCTCGTGACCAATCAGCCGGCTGAGGTTCTCGCTATCAATTCCGGCGTTAAGCAATATAAGGTCTCTGAGGAGAATTATCAGGAGGTGTGGGGCAGTACGGAGGATTTCATCCCTTCTTTCGCCCCCGTCGCTCCTGCCTCGGCAAGTCTGCCCACAATCCTTAAGGCGGCTTATCCTGATGCCGAGAGCGGACAGTATGCAGTGGCTGAATATATGGAATCGGAGCAGAATCCGGTCTTCGGTGGTGGTTCCGACACTCCCCAGACGTATCTCGAACTCAGCTTTAAGGAAGGTCAGGGTGATTTTACAATAGAAAATACCCTTCTTCCTGAAGGTCTCTCCTACGTATGGAGCCAAGATTCGAAATATGGCATGAAGGCATCTGCTTATGCCGGTGGTAAGAACTACGATGCTGAAAGCTGGCTCATATCTCCGGAGCTTGCTATTTCAAAGAATGCCAATGCTGTCCTTACGTTCACTCAGGCCGTGAACTTCTTCTCCAACATTAATGTGGCGAAAGAGGAGGCGACTGTCAATGTGCGTGAGAAAGGTGGAAAATGGGTGGCGCTGACAATCCCCAACTATCCTTCCAAGCTGAGCTGGAGTTTTGAGGAATCAGGAGATATCGATCTTTCTGCTTATAATGGAAAGACGATACAGATAGGATTCTGCTATAAGAGTACGGCTGCCAAATCCGGCACATGGGAGATTGACGCAGTGAAGCTTGCCGATGGTGGCAAAGAGGGGAAATCTACAAGAGCTGCAGCCGTGGAAGTGCCCACAGTCAAGAAATTTGCAATCTACAAATATGACGGAAGCAAATGGGCTGTGCCGGGTTCTACCTATGTGCTCCAGCCATCCGACTATGAGGCAATGGGTCAGTCTTATGGCAATCTTAGCGGCGACCTTCCCGAGCAGATGCTTCCCGAATATGCCGCCCAGAAGCTGCCATATGCATCGGAAGATGCCTCAATATTCGTAGCTTACAAATACTATGATGCGGATAAGAAGACTTCCTACAAGGCAAAGGAGCTGACCAAGACAGAAGGGAAATGGGTGATCAACACCGGCGCGACTGTCGACCAGTTCACCCGCATGAAGGGAGAATGGAAATTCAATCCCTCCGTAGTGATGACGCTTCCCTATTCCCGCAACACCGAGCCTACCTATGGCTATTTCATGGCAGTAAAGGATTGGGTCTACACAAACATAACCAAGAAGCTATATCCTGATGCTGAGCCTGATGCAGCCAATAAGATCGGATATCCATTCATCGATTATCGCGACAACGCTGAATTCTATTCCGGAGCTTCGGCATACTATGGCAATGTTGACATTCGTGCTACCACAGCAAAGAATAACATGCCGGAAGGCTATACGGGTTATGACGGTCTTAGCGACGACGAGATTACAGAGCTTATAAAGAAGCGTTTTGCCACCGAGACGTTCCCCGGGGCTCTTTCAATCATGCATCCGGACGCAGAACCTGTAGCCGGCATGGAAGTGACTTACACGTATACTTTCACTGCCTATACATCTTCAGGCACGCTTGAATCAACAGCTGTCTACAGAGTGAAAGCAAAAGGAGAATTTGAGTTCGTCAACTGCACATGGTGGGAGAGTGGACAACCCGCCAACTGATCAGGAGGCGCACCATATATAAAAAGGGATTCCGATTCAAAAGTCAGACCGGTTTTTATATTGTTGGGCGAGGCAAAAATTTAATGAAGCAGGAATCAAATGGGCGC
>VSPO01000088.1 GCA_009775375.1 Muribaculaceae bacterium
GTAGCCGATCCGGGACTCGAACCCGAGTCTCCACCGTGAGAGGGTGGCGTGCTAACCGCTACACTAATCGGCCGGTTAAAAAATGTCGGGAATCAAAAGGGAATGTTCCCGGCATTTCTTTGTTTTGACAGTGCAAAGTTACGAATAAAAACTCGACTTTGCAAATTTTTCCGCATTAAAATATGCAGGAAATGAGATTCGTTCTGAATGCCAGGCTATTACTCAGCAGCTGCGGGAGCTTCTTCAGCGTTGGCCTCAGCCTCGTGGGCTTCCTTAGCGGCAGCCTCTTCAGCAGCGAGTTTTTCAGCTTTCTTTTTAGCCACAGCCTCGCCTTTGATTCTGTTTTTCTCAGCCTCGGCATCGAAGCGAGCTTTAGCATCTTCAGCAGCCTTAGCATCTTTCTTAGCCTGCAAAGCGTTGGCTTCTTTGTCGCGAGCCTGCTTCCAAGCATCGAAACGACGTTGAGCCTCCTCTTCGTTGAAAGCGCCTTTCTTAACGCCACCACGAAGGTGCTTCATAAGCATAACGCCCTCTTTGGAGAGGATTGAACGAACAGTGTCGGTGGGTTGAGCACCGACTTCCACCCAATACAAAGCACGGTCGAAGTCTAAACTTATTGTAGCAGGATTAGTGTTCGGATTATAGGAACCTATCCTTTCAATAAATCTACCATCTCGTGGTGCCCTGCTATCGGCGACTACAATAGGATAGTAAGCGTAGCCTTTGCGGCCATGACGCTGCAATCTGATTTTTGTTGCCATAAAAAAACTTGCCGTATTGTTGTTTAGGAAATTAATAATTGCAACTCCGTCCGGTCCGGCATGACCGATTTTCGGTTTTGCGGTTGCAAAGTTAGCTCTTTTTTTGCTAACGAGCAATAAATTCGCGTATATTTTGTAATTTTGCAGGGAAAAAGTCCCCGTATTCATATGTCGAAATAATTTAGGGGGAGAAAAAACAACGCAAATGGAGGAAAATACCCTATTGAGCCGGCTCGACGGGCTCGACATAAGATTTGAAGAGGTGGCAACGCTCATCACCGATCCGTCGGTCATATCGGATCAAAAGCGCTACGTCAAGCTGACAAAAGAATATCACGACCTTGAGACACTTCTATCCGCCACGCGAGACTATAAGAGTCTGCTGTCGGCCATAGCCGAGGCCAAGCAATTGATTTCGTCGGAAGAGGATGCAGAATTGAAGGCAATGGCCCGCGAGGAACTTGAGGCGGCAGAGACGAGGTTGCCTGAAGCTGAGCTAAGGATAAAGATGCTGCTCGTTCCGGCAGACCCTGAGGATGCGAAGAATGCCGTCGTGGAGATAAGAGGCGGCACAGGAGGAGATGAGGCCGCATTGTTTGCCGGAGATCTCTTCCGGATGTACCAGAAATTCGCCGAGCGCAAAGGTTGGGGATTTGAAGTGACATCCGCCAGCCCCGGAGCATCCGGAGGCTACAAGGAGATTTGCATCAACATTGCCGGAGACGGAGTGTATGGCGTCATGAAGTATGAAAGCGGAGTCCACAGGGTTCAGCGAGTGCCTGCCACCGAGACTCAGGGAAGGGTGCATACTTCTGCTGCGACCGTGGCCGTCTTGCCGGAAGCGGAAGAATTCGACGTGGAAATCAATGAAGGCGCCATAAAATGGGATACTTTCCGATCCGGAGGCGCCGGCGGTCAGAATGTCAACAAGGTGGAATCCGGGGTAAGGCTCCGTTACGTATGGAAGAATCCCATTACGGGAGTGGAGGACGAGATCTTGATAGAATGCACCGAGACCCGCGACCAGCCGAAGAACAAGGAACGAGCCTTGTCGAGGCTACGTACCTATATATATAGCAGGGAACGGGAGAAATATCTTTCAGACATTGCCCAAAGGCGGAAGACACTTGTCTCGACAGGCGACAGGTCGGCAAAAATACGCACGTATAATTTCCCGCAGGGTCGCATGACCGATCATAGGATTAATTACACCGTCTATAATCTTGCGGCATTCATGGACGGGGATATCCAAGAATGTATCGACAGGCTTACCATCGCCGAGAACACAGAAAGAATGAAGGAGGCGAGTCTCTGACCGTCAACTAACCTTAATTGTCATCCCATCGTAGGCCGGATGGATATGTGGCCCGAAGCGATATTCCAGTTCATGATGGAATCCCGCTTCATGGTTGAAATGGGTCAGGTAGGTCTCTTCGGGGCAAATCCTGCCAATCAAATCGATGGCTTCGTCGAAGGAGAGATGGGCAAAGTGATGCTTTGGGCGCAGCGCATTCAAGATCAGGACCTTCAATCCTTTAAGTTTTTCAATCTCCTCTTCCGGTATGGTCTTGGCGTCAGTGATGTAGGCAAAATCGCCAATCCTGTATCCCAGAATGGGCAATTTTCCATGCAGCACGGAAATGGGCGTGACTTTCAATCCATTAATGAAGAAAGGACGGTCGCCAACCTCGTGCATGTCGAAAGTGGGCACGCCGGGATAGGGGTGTTCGCGGAAGCAATAGTCAAGACGATGATGGAGGTCGGAATTGACGTCTGCCTTAAGGTAGACAGGCATTTCGTGCATCCCGCAGAATGGGCGAAGGTCGTCGAATCCGCCCACGTGGTCGTAATGGCTATGTGTTATGAGGACGGCATCAATGTCGGAGATGTCGTTGGCAAGAGCCTGCGACCTAAAATCCGGAGAGGGGTCAATAAGAATATTCATGCCATGAGTCTTGACTAAGACAGAGGCTCTTGTGCGTTTGTCTTTCTTGAAAGGAGAGCGACATATGTCGCATCCGCAGCCCACTTCCGGCACGCCCTTTGACGTGCCACTTCCCAGCACCGTGACAGAGATGTCGGTGTCAATGTAGTTTACTTCCGGATGAAGGATGACCCCCATTTTTCTGTTTACGGTAGAAATTATCTTATCGGCCAACTCAGTCACGTCGCGAGAGGAAGCATGTCCGTCGTTGGCAATTACGAGGCATTGTTTAGGGTATACGTAGGCTCCTCCAATCTTGGCTCCCTTAAGACCCGAATGCTCTATAAGCCATCCCGCCGGCACTTTCACGCTATCATCCCCGGCATTATAGCATGGGATGCCGGGGTTTGCCTTAAGCATCTCCTGCTCGTAGAAATAGCGGTTGACAATCGGATTCTTGAAGAAACTTCCGACACTCCCAATCTCTGCGGGATCGGGGAGTTTGGAATTGCGAATCCTAATCACCTCTGTGGCAGTCTCAGCTATTGTAGGTGTGTGGCCAAGTCGGGATTCGAGCTCTCTCAGTGGACCGTACTCAAGATTCTCAGCCACGGCAGACGGGCGCAGACGGAAACTTACACGCAGCACGTAGTATCGTCCTTTCCATTCATGTTTGAAGCGGCTGTCGCGATATGCGAACTCACAATCCTTATTGGTCAGCACCCTAACTTCCCCGGTGGCTGTGTCGAAACATTCCACATTGTGGATAATATCCTTGGCCTCAACTCCATATGCCCCTATGTTTTGGACGGGTGATGCCCCGACCTCCCCGGGAATCCCGGCAAGATTCTCCATGCCTGCGAGCCCCTCGCCAACACACCAATCGACAAGGTCGGCCCATTTTTCTCCGGCTCCCGCTATTACAAACGCCGTCTCGCTATCCTTATCATAGCGCGAGATGCCTTTTATGGCGGAATGGAGCACAAGGCCATCGAAGTCGGAAACGAAAAGGAGGTTGCTTCCTCCTCCAATGTGAAGCACTTCATTATCAGAGAATTCCGGGGAGCGCGAAATTTTCACCAATTCTTTTAAAGAGGAATACTCGGCAAACAGCTTTGCCTTGGCAGGGATATGGAAAGACGTCAGCCCTGAGAGGTCTTTATTATATTCAAACATAAGGGAAAATGAGAATTGAACTTAAAAAGGAGTGATTCAAAGCCGAAATCGGGTCAGCAACCCGTCTTCGAACCATAGCACGCTGCCATCGGAATAATGCCAGAGGTCGAGCGTCTGGGTATAGTCATGTCCGGAATCGACTTCAGTGGGATTTCCCAAAGAAAGCTTGCATTCAAGTTTTGTCATTCCGACGGCCAGTCGGCCGTTGCTGATGAGTCGCCAGGTTTCATCGCTGACAGAGGGATATTTGTCTCTGAAATTCGAGATTGAGAATATGTTGGAGAAAGAACGGCTCTCCTTGCCAGAATTGCCGAAATTCAACATTGCCCAAGCCTGTTTACCCGACTCGTCGACGAAACAGACCTTCAAAGGAAAGGCGATAGAACCGGGCTTGACATCAGAGACCGTGACCTCGACATATTTTTTTCCTGAAATACGATTGCCTGCAGAGTCATACCAAAGCGGAGACTTAATCCATAGTTTCTTTCCGTCGAGGAGCGCCCGCGCTGAAAGAATCATGCTTTCGTCGATTAGCATAGGAATTTGGTCGCTAAAGACTTGGGATTCAGCTTCGTCGAGAGACTTGCCCGAATTAAATTTCAGATTGGAGCCTTCGCAATCAAAAACGAGGACTGCATTGAAAGTGCCGTCGGGCATTATTTTGGATTCGATATCTTGAAAACTCAAGGTTTTGCCCCCTATGGCGGCTTGCTCCGGATCGACTGGAAGACCTTCCTGTTCGAAAATCAGGAGAGTTTTGTTGTCGGCCGCGATGAATTTCTTCCCCTTTTCCCAGGATTTTAAAGGTATGCCTGCGACGGGGCGGAAGAACTCCTCTTCGGGAGAAGGCATGATCGCTTTCTTATCATCTTTGGAAAGGGATATCTTTTGAGTGCCCTCAATGCCGGTGAAGCATGAAGACAGGGACAGCGAAGCTATCAGGGCGGCCGCAATAAAAATACACCGGAAGCAAATGGCCGGGCTATGTATGAAATAATATTTTTTCAAAACGTAGAAAGGTTATAATATGGCTATCCCAAACGGGGCAGCCTTAACGGGATACAAAATTATGAAAAAAATCCGTGGCTGCAAAACCCGGCAGGATTTGGATTCGGTTGATTGGTCGCTCCGGAGGCATGAATTCACTGTTTTGATGTGAATTTGAATCTTTTTAACTTAAAAAGATTGCTTATTGTCGGCTGAGTTAGTAATTTTGCGTTCCGAATGATTGAGAGAAACCGGACTTCCGTCCGACTATTAGAAAATGATGGAAATGACAGAAAATAACAGAAACGATAACTTGGTGGCCAAAGGGCCGAAATTCGGATATTCAATAATACCTATAATCTTCCTGCTCCTGACGCTTGTCGGCCTGATAGCGATAGAGGGGGCGTCGTCGATTTCCGATTTGGGGCCATACGTGCTTCTTTCATCAGCGGCCATATGTGTGGCTCTATCCATAGGCCACATAAGGAAGAACCCGCGTAAATTCAAAGAGGGTCTTAAATTAAGCGCTCGGCAGATACTTCCCGCCATACCGATATTGGTGTTTATAGCATTGTTGTCTACGACATGGATGCTTGGCGGCATCGTCCCGACATTCATTCATTACGGTTTGCAATTTCTTAATCCTACATTCTTTCTCGTGACCGTCTGCGGAGTCTGCGCCTGCATATCAGTGCTTACGGGCAGCTCATGGACCACAATCGCCACGATAGGCGTAGCCTTTATGGGCATAGGCGAAATCATGGGTTATAGCGCGGCATGGATTGCCGGGGCAGTCATTTCCGGGGCTTATTTCGGCGATAAAGTATCACCGTTGAGCGACACGACGGTAGTGGCATCGAGTTGTTGCGGGGTTGACTTGTTTACCCATATCCGGTTTCTGCTTCTGACTGCGGGGCCGTCGATGGCGATAGCTTTTGGAGTGTTTCTCGGAGAGGGAATCTTCAGGGATACGGCGTCAATCGCGCAAGACAGCAGCGGCATGATGGACAGCCTGCACGCTACATTTGTAGTCACCCCCTGGGTATTGGCCGTGCCGGTCGTCACGGTGGCAATGATAGCCATGCGTGTCAACACGGTGCTGACACTTGCCGTCAGTGCGGTGCTTGGAGGCGTGGCAATGATGATATTTCAGCCGCAGATGTCGATGAACGAAGGCTTTCTCAGGTCGTTGTGGAGTGGAGCGGAATTCACGACAGAAGATGAAGGATTCAACTCATTGGTGTCGACATCCGGGATGTTGGGTATGTTGCCCACCATATTTCTTGTATTGAGCGCGATGGTGTTCGGCGGCTGCATGATAGGGACGGGTATGCTCCGAAGCATATCGACTACCATCTCTTCGCGGCTTAAAAGCAGAGGAGGCGTGGTAGGGGTCAGTATAGGAAGCGGATTGCTGCTCAATGGCTTCACCGCCGACCAATATCTTTCTTTGATAATCGGGGCGAACATGTATAAGAATCTATATGAGCGTATAGGCTTGCCTGCGAAAATGCTCAGCCGGAGCCTTGAGGACTCAATATCAGTCACATCCGTGCTGATTCCATGGAATTCATGCGGGCTTACCCAATCTGCAGTGCTTGGAGTATCCACGCTGACGTATCTGCCATATTGTGTCTTCAATTATGTGTCGCCATTGATGTCATTATTGATGTCGTCGGGAGTGTTGGCTCTCCGGAAGAGAGTCATCCATAGATTTCGCAGGGCAGTCGGCTGAAAAATGTCAATTCTTGGAATTGATTGCATATCAGAAAGATGAAATAATTTTAAAGGAAATGGAGAAAAATAAATTGAGAAAAAGTGGGCAAAAGTTTTGTGGAATCAAAAATAATGTCTAACTTTGCACTCGCAAAACGGAAAGATAATCCGGATGGCGGGATAGCTCAGTTGGTTAGAGCGTCGGATTCATAACCCGGAGGTCCCGAGTTCAATTCTCGGTCCCGCTACAGAAGACGGTCGGCATAAGAATGCCGGCCGTCAAATTTTTTTTGCGTATATTTAACTTTTTTATGACAAAAATTGTTAAATAATGAAGAACAGGCAACTTCATTGAATCAACAATAAACAGCAAAAAAACGAGAACGTATGGCGTCGATGTATGAGATGTTGATGGATCTTCCGCTTTTTAAAGGAGTCGGGAAGGATCAGATTTCCAATTTTCTTGAAAAGACCAACATCAACTTCCTCAATTATCATGATACTGAAATATTGGTAGAGTGCGGAGATCCCGTCAAGATGGTGAGATTCGTGATGACAGGGAGGGTAAGAATTATCCATCCTCTGAAATCTGCGGCTATTTCGGTAGAGGAGATTGCCGGATTCGGGCGTGTGCTCGGTGCAGAGCGTTTGTTCGGTATGACAACGGGATTTCCTTATCGGGCAGTATCTCTTGGCAAGACAAGCATAATGGAATTCAGCAAGGAGCAATACGTCAATCTTCTTCACTCAGACAGAATCTACATACTGAACTTCTTCAACTATCTGTCGTCGAGGGCGCAACGCCCGGTAGAGGCCTTGATGCATTATTGCCATGGCAATATAAGAAGCCGTCTTTGCGAGCTTGTAAGTATGCTTACGGAGTCCGGTAGCACGGGATTGGTGATTAATGCCACAGATGCATCTCTTGCAGATTACTGTGGGACAACCACAGCTGAAATCGTAGAATGGAAGCGAGAAGCAGAATCCGCTGGCCTTTTGACATCTGCAGCAGGAAGCATACACATAAATTCCAGGATGGAATTTCTTGAAATATAGGGATTTTTCTTTTGCATAAGGTTTCTCGCAATTATCCGGCGATAAAAACTTTTAGAAGGAGCATGGTTTAGATCGCTTCCTTTAAAATTTCGGGGTCGTAGGGGCGATGATTTTAAATAAAGCGCTCTTACGGTTGCTAAGTTCGCAAAATTTTCCTAATTTTGTGTCGCTCCTCCATCCTCGAATGTCCATGAAGCACATGGACTGTAGAAATTTCATCAACAATAAAGAAAAATCAGACCATGGGATCAGGGACAGTCTTGAAAACAAAACTCGCGACATTAAGTTTTCTCGAGTTTGCAGTATGGGGCGCATATTTAACTTCGCTTGGAATCTACTTGTCGGGAATAGGCTTAGGCGACAAGATATTCTGGTTTTACACCGTCCAGGGGATTGTGTCTATCTTTATGCCCGCTTTAATCGGCATAGTCGCCGACCGCTGGATTCAGGCACAAAAAATGTTGAGCCTTTGCCAGCTCGTGGCCGGAGTCGCAATGTGTGGCGCGGCATGGTATTGTGCATCGGCAGAAACAGTAGAGTTCGGGCCGCTGTTCACTCTCTATACCATCTCCGTGGCGTTTTTCATGCCAACGATAGGGTTGAACAACTCTGTGGCATATACTGCTCTAAGCAATGCGGGGCTTGATACGGTGAAGCATTTTCCTCCAGTGAGAGTTTTCGGCACTATCGGCTTCATCTGCTCAATGCTATTGACCAATTTCCTGCGAATAGACGGAATATCCATGCAGGCAACCTATTATCAGCTTTATTCCTCAGGAATATTGAGCCTTGTGATGGCTGCATATTCTCTAACAATGCCTAAATGCCCTGTCTCGCAAGGGGAGCCGAAATCACTATCCGAGTCACTCGGCCTAAAAGCATTCACGCTATTCAAAGACCGCAAAATGGCGATATTTTTTATCTTTTCAATGCTTTTAGGTGTCTCGCTACAGATTACCAACAGCTATGGCACAACCTTTATAAATGCCTTTGGAGACGTGGCGGAGTATGCTTCAGCATGGGGAGCACGAAATGCAACGGCGTTGGTCTCGCTTTCCCAGATGTCAGAAACATTGTGTATCCTTTTGATACCTATGGCTCTTCGTCGGTTCGGAATAAAGGGAGTAATGTTGATAGCCATGTTTGGCTGGGTTCTGAGATTCGGCTTTTTCGGATTGGGCAATCCGGGATCGGGAGTATGGCTTTTTATTCTATCCATGATAGTATATGGAGTGGCGTTTGACTTTTTCAATATCTCCGGCTCGCTATACGTCGACAAGAAGACTGATCCCTCAATGAGAAGCTCGGCACAGGGGCTGTTCATGCTGATGACAAACGGAATAGGCGCTGCTATCGGCACAATGGCGGCCGGAGCAGTAGTGAATCACTACGTTTTCGACAGCAATCTCGATGCAGCCGCCCAAATAGAGGGCTGGCATACTTCGTGGTATATATTCGCAGCATATGCGCTCGCTGTCTCAGTGGCGTTTTGGATAGTGTTCAAAGACGATGAGCGGCCGAAAATAGATGTCGACAGAGCAATAGACAGGGAAACGGTATGATACAGTTTTATGCACCGGATATAGAATCGACCGGATGTCTTCCGGAATCTGATTCCGCACATTGCAGCCGTGTGCTTCGGATGAAGGCCGGGGAGGAAGTGACGGTAGTTGATGGCAAAGGTAAGCGCTTTTTATGCTCTATTCTTGAATCCCATCCCAAGCATACCTTACTGGAAATTATCTCCTCGGAAGAGGTTCCCAATCATTGGAGGAATGAAATAATCTTAGCTGTTGCCCCAACGAAGCATACAGACCGGATGGAGTGGCTTATAGAGAAGGTGGTGGAAATCGGAGTAGACAGGGTCGTCCTGTTGCGATGTCGCAGAAGCGAGCGCAAGGCCATCAGGATAGACAGGCTTGAGAAGGTGGCGGTGGCGGCGATGAAGCAAAGCCTTAAAACGGTGGTGCCAATAGTGGAAGAGATTTCTGATTTCGGAAAATTTGTGAAGGAGTCGAGGGATGGAGCCCAGAAATTTTTCGGGTACTGCGACTCTGCCTTTCCCCGTAAGGATTTTTCGCAAGTTTATAGTTCGGGCTCCCCGGTGGTCGTAATGATAGGCCCGGAGGGGGATTTTGCCCCGGAGGAGGTCTCGTTGGCAATTGACAACGGTTTCGTCCCTGTGACGTTCGGCCAAAGCCGCCTTCGAACAGAGACCGCTGCATTATATGGAGTTGCAGCCATACACGTCTTAAATCAGCTTGGGAATAAAGGCTGAGCAAATCTCCCCAAGGCGGATTTGGATAGACAATAAGAATTACAGCATCTAAAGAAAAAGAATATGATAGAAGATATTAAAGGATATTTGCAGTCGGGGGAAAATGATAATTTCTTCTTGTTTGCAGGTCCTTGCGTCATTGAGGGCGAGGATATGGCTCTCGAAATTGCAGAAAAGATGGTAGGAATGACGTCGAGGCTCAATATCCCTTATGTGTTTAAGGGGAGTTATAGGAAGGCCAACAGAAGCCGGATTGATTCCTTCACGGGAATAGGTGATGAGAAGGCCTTGAAGATACTCGATAAGGTCAGGCGTACGTTTGGGGTGCCTGTCGTCACAGACGTTCATCTGCCTGAAGAGGCAAAGCTTGCAGCTGAATATGTCGACGTGCTGCAGATTCCGGCCTTCCTTTGCCGCCAGACAGATTTGTTGGTCTCTGTGGCGTCTACGGGAAAATTCGTAAATATAAAGAAAGGACAGTTTCTTTCTCCTCTGTCAATGGCGCATGCAGTGGGGAAGGTCAGGGATGCCGGCAATGACAATGTCGCCGTCACGGAAAGGGGAACTACGTTTGGCTATCAGGACTTGATAGTAGACATGCGTGCATTTCCGGAAATGAAAAAGGCTTGTGGCTGTCCTACGATAATAGATGCGACACATAGCCTGCAACAGCCGAATCAGGCGGCTGGAGTGACAGGAGGCCTTCCTCATTTGATTTCCACTATAGCCATGGCTGCTTTGGCCGCCGGAGCAGACGGAGTGTTTATGGAGACTCACCGCAATCCCTCAGAGGCAAAGAGCGACGGCGCAAATATGCTGCCACTTGATGAAATGGAGCGGCTTTTGGAGAGACTGTGCATGATACGTTGCGCTTATGTGGAATCTTGCAAGCTTTAAAAGCGACTTATAAGATGTAAGCGACGTAATGTGACCGGGAAAGCCGAGGATAAGATATCCCAAAGACAGAGGGGAGAAACTGAAACTTCAGTTTCTCCCCTCTGTCTTTGGGATATCTTAAAGGAATGAAAATGCTTACTTAAGCTTTAATGTCTGTCCAACCTTTATAACGTCGGAATTCGACATGCCATTGATTTTTCGTAGAGATGTTGCGGAGAGACCGTAGGATTTGGCAATTGAGGAAAGTGTATCACCTTTCTTTACCGTATAGCTTTCTCTCTCAGAATCGGCAGCCTTGTAGGGGTTTTCGTTGTCGGTCTTAGCAAATCTTGAGGGAGCATAGTTTCTTGCTTTCGTGTAGGTTTTCTTGTCGAAGAGATATGTGTCGGTATGCGTGGTTTGATTAGCAAAGTCGAAGATGGCGGCGGGATTAATCGCAAATCCCATGAAACGGGTTTCGAAGTGGAGATGAGGCCCGGTGCTTCTTCCGGTGCTTCCTCCAAGACCGATAGGCTCACCGGCTTTCACGACCTGATCCGGCTTTACAAGAGAGCGATTGAGGTGGCCGTATACTGTCTCAAGACCATTGGCATGCCTTATAATGATGTAGTTGCCAAAGCCACGGGCTTCATAGTTGGTCAAACGCACTTTGCCGTCGAAAGCGGAATAGATAGTGTCATTGCTTCTGATTTGGAGGTCGATGCCTTTGTGCATTCTGCCGAAACGCTTGCGATAGCCATAATTTGAAGTCACTCTTCCGGGAACGGGCATACAATAACCGGTCACGTCGATTAATTGAGAATCGGGAACGTCGGCCGCGTTGAACGGGTTGACGGCTTTGCTGTTCCAGCCCTCGGTGAAGATGTCGGGTTCGGGCTCGATATCGTCGATGAGGTCGATGAATGTGTTTTTCTCAACGAGACGGATTTGGTCTTTGTTTTTTGCCTGATTGGCGAGGAGCTGCTTGTGAGCGTCGGAGTGGGGAGATTTGCTTTTTATTGTCTGTGCTGAAAGTCCAGCCACAGCCATGGCGGCAATCAGAGACAATGCCGATATTCTTTTAATGAAATTCATGTCAAATTTTATCGTTATATGAGGGGAGGCAGTTTTTGCGGTATTACTGGTTTGTTATTTCGTCGTCTGCGTAAAGGAAAGATAATGAAGAAGGAGTATAATCGAACACCTCTTCAGGCTTAAAGAATCTTGCGATCTCGATGAGAGCGTTTTCAGGAGAGTCGGATGCGTGTATAATGTTGGCTTGGCCGCTCATGCAGAAGTCTCCTCTGAGTGTTCCGGGTGCGGCCTTGCGTCCGTTTGTTGCACCGACCATTGTGCGGAACACACTAACTACATCGACCCCTTTAAGAACCATGCATACAACGGGCGAAGCCATCATGGATTCGCACAGACCGGGGAAGAACGGCTTGTCTACAAGGTGGGCGTAATGCTCCTTGAGTATATCCATGTTGAGCATCATCATTTTCATAGCAGAAATAATGATGCCTCTTTTTTGGATTCTGTTGATCACTTCTCCAATGAGTGCGCGTTCCACGCATGAGGGTTTCAGGATGACTAAAGTTTGCTCCATTCCTTTAATTATTTTTAAGATTTCTCTTTCCTTGTTGCTCAAAGTTACAATATCGTTTCGTCGATTCCTAATTATTTTTCGTAAATTTTTCTAAAGAACTAATCTATTTGTGAAATGGATAAATGTAACCATCAGAGATACATAAAGATATGAAGAAAACATGTTTTGCAACATGTTTTTATGAGCTATGCACAATGGCGTATTGGGTGTGCAAATTTTGAAGGTTTTAAATGTGAAGATTTGTTAATGTATTTTTAATCCTGCCATTTTCAGAATTTTACTGATTTGGTCTGCAGTCATGAATTTTTAAGGATGCACATTAAAAGAAAATGGAAATTGAACATAAAAGCGAGATTAATTGTAGAAATACAAAACGAAGTCGAAGAATGCGGCTTCCTATATTCCGCAAAAGAAACAATATGATTCCACAAGCAGAAAAAACAACTGATGCGGCAATACAGCTGCCGACAGTAGCACTTTCCCCACATGGCGAACAGGATTATTATGCCATAGCCAGAGCCCTGATGGATGCCGACAAATTATTGCTTGGTCTGATTGGCCAGGAAAATAATGTCACGCTCTTCAACACGGTCTATACCATTCTCGTCGTAGCCCTTGCTTTTGTGGTGGGTTGGATAGTGCAGTGGATAATAGTGGGTTTATTCCGTCGATTTGGCGACAGGCTTCACAACGACATGTACATGGATCTGCGCAACGCAAGATTTTTTTCCAAGACCGCCAGAATAATCCCGCCATTGATATTTTTGATATTGATTCAGTTCACTTTGACCCATAAAGCCACGTTGGCATCGTGGCTTGAAAGATTTGCATGGATATATATCGCCTATATCATCTCCAACTCCCTGTGTATATTGGCGGAGGCGCTTTGGCATAATATCGATCAAAGGGCCAACAAGCGGAAACTTCCCTTGCGCGGGCTTGTGCAACTGGTAAAGGGAGTGGTATGGATTATCTGTGCCATAGTAGTCCTTGCGATTCTATTCAATAAGTCGCCTGGAGCGTTGCTTACAGGGCTTGGAGCGTTCGCGGCTGTTTTGATGTTGATATTCAAAGACAGCATACTTGGTGTCGTCGCGGGGGTGCAGCTTTCAGAGAACGACTCGCTCCATGTGGGCGACTGGATAAAGGTGCCGGGGACGGACGCCAATGGCACGGTCACTGAAGTGTCGCTCGTGCAGGTGAAGGTGCTCAACTGGGATAAGACCACTACGACGATACCGCCGTATCATCTTGTCAGCGGTAGCTTCACCAACTATCGGAGCATGCAGCAAAGCAACACTCGGAGGATACAGCGTTCGTATATGATAGATGCCGACAGCGTATTGCCCACCGACGACAATATGCTTGCCGAATTTTCCAAGATTCCGTTGCTTAAGGATTGGATCGATAAGAAAATGGAGCAACGAGCCGCGGGGAAAGTCTGCGACGTGAACAATCCCGACGGGCTTGTCGACGGGTCGCTTGAGACCAATCTTGGGGTGTTCCGGGCATACATGAAGCTATGGCTCGACGCCAACGACCAGATAGCGCAAGGAGGCATATGTTTCTGTTTCGTCACTACGTTGCCACAGACACCAAACGGAATACCATTGCAGGTCTATTGTTTCACCAACACGTCGGCATGGCTTCAGTATGAGGCTATCATGGCAGGAGTGTTTGAACATATGGCGGCGATGTTGTATAAATTCCGTCTGTACACCAACGAGACGGCATCCGGTCGCGATACTGTCATGGATGGCTGGCTTAGCCCCGGAAAGAATCCAGACGTATTGTTCGGGCTTCCATTCCCCTTCTTCAACAAGACAGGGAGTCCGGAAAATCCCGGCTATCCGGTGCAGCAGACACAATGCCCGCAGCCATCCGCAATGCAACCCGCTCCAACTCCATCGCCAACTTCGACTTCATCATCAGCCTCCGACTTGTCGAATGCACCTTCGACCGGGACAGCCACGTCCCCTGCTTAAAGCGTGTTCCTTAAAATTTCGGGGTCGTAGGGGTCGCATCCTTGGAGTGGATTTTGTCACTTGCTGAAAGGAGCATACCGGGGTATGTGACTGAAAGCAAGTGGCAAAATACGCCCAAGGATGCGAGGCAGAGGCAATTTTGAATGATAGGGCATAATCAGGGATACTAAAAATCAATAGTTCGTTAAAAATCTGAATTAGAAATTTATGCTGTAAAACATATCCATATTATTGATTTCCAACAAAATAA
>VSPO01000089.1 GCA_009775375.1 Muribaculaceae bacterium
CTCCTTCAACACTTTGGCTGAGGGTTTGTTATGCCCTATAACATTTTTTTAATTCTAATTTTAAACAGTTTCTTAGAAATTGAATTTTTCTATCGACATTGTGGCGATTTTCTGTAGTTTGGGCACGAGGTCGAGGAAATGGTCGGTCTGCATGTGTGCCTTGAGGTCCTCCTCTGTAGCCCATGTCTCGCATATCATCATGTGATTGTCTACTGTGGTGGACTCGAAGAGGTCGTAAGCGATGCAGCCTTTGTCGTGGCGTGATCTCTCTACGAGCTCTGTGCCGACGAATTTAAATGCCTCTTTCTTCTGAACGTCTTCCAATAGGAAGAAACAATTTAGTCTTATCATTTTTCTTTGTGTGTTTTTGATTTACGGGAATCGGTTTGTGGGCATGAATCATATGCCTATCGCATTGGGATTCTATGCCTTTTTGCCGTAAAAGGGAACTGTAAGGGAAAAAGCAACGGCGAGCGGCGTTGGATGGCCTGCTCGCCGTTGTCTGTGTAAGATTATTCTGTATCTCGGATTATTTCACTTCCTCGAATTCCACGTCTTCGGCGCCGCCGTTACCTTGGTTGGACTGCTGGCCTGCACCGGGTTGAGGACCGGCCTGCTGTCCGGCTGCTGCCTGCTGGGCATTGGCGATATCTTGGGCTGCTGCCTGGAATGCATCGGTCACTGCCTTTTCGGCTGAGTCGATGTCTTCAACGAGCTGGTTCTTGTGGACCTCTTTCAGCTTGTCGATAGCACTCTGGATGGCTGCTTTCTTGTCGGCAGGAATCTTGTCGCCAAGTTCGCTAAGCTGTTTTTCGCTTTGGAACACAACGGAGTCGGCATGGTTGAGCTTGTCGATTCTCTCCTTGGCTTTCTTGTCGGCCTCTTCGTTGGCCTTGGCCTCGTCGCGCATACGCTGTATCTCGGCGTCGCTCAAGCCGCTTGAGGCTTCGATACGGATAGACTGCTCCTTACCCGTGGCCTTGTCCTTTGCTGAAACGTTGAGAATGCCGTTTGCGTCAACCTCGAATGTAACCTCAATCTGAGGCACGCCACGGGGAGCGGGAGCGATGCCAGCAAGATTGAACTCTCCTAGCAGCTTGTCGTCGGCAGCCATGGGGCGCTCTCCCTGAAGAACGCGAATCGTCACTTCCGGCTGATTGTCGGCTGCTGTCGAGAAGGTCTCGCTCTTGCGGGTCGGGATTGTGGTGTTGGCCTCGATAAGCTTTGTCATCACGCCGCCGAGAGTCTCGATGCCGATTGAAAGGGGCACAACGTCGAGAAGCAAGACATCTTTTACGTCGCCACTCAATACGCCACCCTGAATTGCAGCGCCAATAGCCACAACCTCATCGGGATTGACACCCTTGTTGGGCTCTTTGCCGAAAATTTCCTTCACTTTCTGCTGGATGGCAGGAATACGGGTGGAACCACCCACGAGAATCACCTCGTCGATTTCAGAGGCCGAAAGACCGGCATCCTTAAGGGCGTTGACACAAGGAGCGGCAACGGCGTCAATAAGCTTGGATGCGAGAGCCTCGAATTTTGCGCGGGTGAGATTCTTCACAAGGTGCTTAGGCCCGGAAGCGGTAGCCGTGATATAAGGAAGGTTGATTTCCGTAGAAGTGGAGCTCGACAATTCAATCTTGGCCTTCTCGGCAGCCTCTTTCAGACGCTGCATTGCCATAGGATCCTGACGAAGGTCAACTCCCTCATCGTTCTTGAATTCGTCGGCAAGCCAGTCGATGATCACGTGGTCGAAGTCGTCACCGCCAAGGTGGGTATCACCGTTTGTGGATTTCACCTCAAATACTCCGTCGCCAAGTTCGAGGATGGAGATATCGAATGTTCCGCCGCCAAGGTCGAACACTGCAATTTTCTGTTCCTTCGTCGATTTGTCGAGACCATAAGCAAGGGCAGCCGCTGTAGGCTCGTTGACGATACGTTTCACCTTAAGACCTGCGATCTCGCCGGCCTCTTTAGTGGCCTGACGCTGAGAGTCGTCGAAGTATGCGGGCACGGTGATGACAGCTTCCGTCACTTCCTGACCGAGATAGTCTTCGGCGGTTTTCTTCATTTTCTGAAGAATCATAGCCGAGATCTCTTGCGGGGTATAGTCGCGGCCGTCGATGTCTACCTTAGGCATGTTGTTCTGGCAGACGATTTTGTAGGGCACTCGCTTGATTTCATCCTCAACTTTTCCGCATGTCTCGCCCATAAAGCGCTTAATGGAGTAGATTGTGCGGGTCGGGTTTGTGATGGCCTGGCGTTTGGCGGGGTCGCCTACTTTACGTTCGCCGCCATCGACGAAAGCCACGACAGAAGGAGTCGTGTTTCGTCCTTCATTATTAGGAATAACTACAGGGTCCTTTCCTTCGAGCACTGCTACGCAGGAGTTGGTGGTTCCCAAGTCGATACCAATGATTTTTCCCATGATATATCTAAAATTTGAGTTTATAATTTATTCTTATTTATATTGAGGAGAAGGAGTAAGCTTGGAAATTGAATGCTTGCTCGTTTCTTCCGTTCATTCAATTTATAAACAAATAGCGTGCTAAAAGTTTCAAACAAGTCCGGATTTTTAATTCAAATTTATAAGAATATGAAAATAGCGGACTTAAAGAGAGGCAGAAGAGAGGGAGAGGATTGACAAAAATGTCAAAAAAGCCTGCCAAACGCATAAAAAAGAGGGAGGGGTGGTGAAATATTCTAAAAAAATGGTTAACTTTGCAGCCTGAATGTGTCCCGGCCGCTTGGATAGCGGTGTGAGCCATAGTGTCCACAGGGAAGTTCAGCAAGCAAACACCTTGAACAGTATGAAGCTTTTACAAGAGAAATTGTCGCGCTACGATGCCCCGCAAAAAGCAATGGCAGCCGGCGTATATCCCTATTTCAGGCCCATATCGAGCGAGCAGAACACGGAAGTGCTGATGAACGGCAAAAAAGTCCTGATGTTCGGATCCAACAGCTATATGGGGCTTACGAACCATCCCAAAGTGATTGAAGCCGCAATCAATGCGACTAAAAAATATGGCACTGGTATGGCAGGCTCGCCGTTTCTTAACGGCACGCTTGACATTCATAAGCAGCTTGAAGCCAGACTCGCTGAATATGTCGGCAAGGAAGACGCGATGCTTTTCAGCACCGGATTCGGAGTCAATCTTGGAGTGGTCTCTACCCTGACGGGAAGAGAAGACTACGTTATCCTCGATGAGCAAGACCATGCTTCTATTATAGAGGGAAGGCGATTGTCGTTTTCCAACTATCTGAAATATAAGCATAATGATATGGAGAGCCTTGAGGCACAGCTCAAGAAATGCGAGCCCGACAAGGTGAAGTTGATCGTGACCGACGGAGTCTTTTCCATGGAAGGCGACGTGGCCAATCTTCCAGAGATTGTCAGGCTTGCAAAAAAATACAATGCCTCGGTCATGGTTGATGAGGCTCACGGCATAGGAGTCTTCGGAAAGGGTGGACGCGGCACGTGTGACCATTTCGGGGTCACAGAGGACGTGGATTTGATTATGGGTACGTTCAGCAAGTCGTTTGCTTCGCTTGGAGGATTCATAGCCACCGACAAATCAGTCACTAATTTCTTGCGCCATCACACACGTGCCTACATTTTTACGGCGAGCATCACCCCGGCTTCCACTGCCGCTGTCAATGCCGCCCTCGACATTATGATATCCGAGCCAGAGCGTCAGGAGCATCTTTGGAATATAACCAACTATGCTCTTGAACAGTTCAGGAATCTCGGATGCGAAATCGGCAATACTTCCACACCGATTATTCCGCTCTTTATCCGCGATGACTATAAGACTTTCCACGTCACGAGAGATCTTCTTGACGAAGGGGTGTTTGTCAATCCTGTCGTGACTCCCGCAGTGGCTCCCCACGACACGCTGATCCGCTACTCGCTTATGGCTACGCACACCAAGGAACAGGTGGAGCGTTCGATAGAGGCGATAGAGAAGGTGTTCAAGCGTTATGGCATTATTGGCTGATATAATCAGGTCATAAATTTTATCAAGGTATAGGAATTTGTCGAATCCAGACATTCTTAAAATAAGAGGTCACCGATTGGTGCCTCTTATTTTGTGTAGACCTACACCGTAATCTGTCTTTTAGAAAGCAAGTGTAGAGGTGGGAATGTTGGTCGTAGTGCTTTAAAAATATAGGGCACAATAAAAAAATATGACTTTGAGAATAAATAATTGCCAAATAATTTTGTGCCAAAGAGGAAATGAATTAATTTCGCGTCAGAAATAGAAATAATCAACAAAAGAAAAATTCAGTCATTATTAAGCTATGGTATATAAGTTCAAATTGGTTAGTGATGAGGTGAGCAATTTTTCTCGGGAAATAGAGATAGATGCCAATTCCTCCTTCCTTCAGCTTCGCAATGCGATTCTCGACAGTGTGGACTATACGAAAGACGATATCGACTCGTTCTTTCTGTGTGATGACGAATGGCAGCGACAAGAGGAAATCACGCTCGAAGACATGGGCAGCTCCAGCGACCAGGACATCTGGATTATGGAAGACACTCCGCTCAACGAATTGATTGAGGAGGAGGGCCAGAAGCTCGTATTCGTTTTCAATTATCTGACGGAGAGGTCATTTTTTATGGAAATGAAGGAGGCAATTCCCGGACGCACACTGCGCGATCCTATTTGCACAGTGAAACGCGGCAAGGCTCCTGAGCAAGTAATAGATTATGATGAATTTGAAAAGCAGATAGATCAATCCGCAAAGTTGGAGGATCTTGATATAGAGGATCTGTATGGCGACTCTCAGTTTACTGAGGAGGAGCTTGGCAGCGGCTTTGACGACCTTTCTCTCAACTAATAGAAGCCTCACACCGTAGCCCCAAAATTGCGGCTACGGTGTTGTTCTCAGTCCCTGCCGAATATTCTTGAAAAGAGGGATTTCGGCTTTTCCGGTTTTATGTGCACTCTCATTTGATTGTCTTCCTTTCCAAGGAAAAGGATATGATTTCTGAATACGAAAGCCACCATTTTGTCAAACTCGAGCACTGCGTTCAAACTTCTGACGAGAAAACGTCGGAAAGGGTTGAATTCGTCGAGGTCGTCGATTATTATCTCTTTATCCTCAAGCCTTATGCGGTGGTTCTCGACCAGCATGGGGATGAAATAATCCAGTCTTAGTTCCTCATCGTTGGCATGAGGCTTGCTGAACTTTTTATATATTTCTTTGATTACGTTGTCAGTTATCATAGGCGGAAAAGAATGAAGCTGCCTTTATTTGGATTCGGTTCGGGGAGAGCCTTTCATGGGAGAAGAATGAATTTAACCATTCCCCCCTAAGTTTCAAACAAACGCGCCGCAGATTTGTTCGCTTATGGCGGCTGTATATGTCGGGGGGATGCGTTTTGTTATCGCATCCCCCCATCATATTTAAAACTTAAGCTAAGGAATAAGCTGTCGAGGATTACCCAAGGAAGCTCAGGATAACGCCTGCTGCCACGGCAGAACCAATCACTCCGGCTACGTTCGGACCCATCGCGTGCATCAGAAGATAGTTGGAGGGATCGTATTCAAGACCGAGATTATTGGAAATTCTTGCGGCCATCGGCACGGCTGAAACGCCCGCATTTCCAATGAGCGGATTGATTTTCTTATCTTTCTTCAGGAAGAGGTTGAAAACTTTCACCGACAGTACGCCTGCTGAAGAGGCAAGGATAAATGCCAGGAATCCAAGGCCGAAGATAAAAAGCGTGTCGAGAGTAAGGAATCTGTCGGCTTGTGTGGATGCACCCACAGTGAGCCCGAGAAGGATTGTGACGATGTCTGTCATGGCGTTGCTTGCAGTCTTGGCAAGACGTGTCGTCACACCACTCTCACGAAGAAGATTTCCAAAGAAAAGCATGCCAAGCAGAGGAATGCCCGAGGGCACTACGAAACACGTCAGTAGAAGGCCTACAATCGGGAATATGATTTTCTCGTTCTGGCTTACTACCCTGACCGGTTTCATCTTGATTTTGCGTTCTTTATCGTTGGTGAAGAGACGCATCAACGGGGGTTGGATGAGCGGAATCAAAGCCATATAGGAATATGCCGAGACCGCCACGGCTCCAAGAAGCGCGGGATTGAGTTTCGATGTGGTGAAGATAGCAGTCGGACCGTCGGCTCCTCCGATGATGGCGACGCAACCTGCAGAAAGAGGGTCGAATCCTAAAAGAAGGGCAAGCATGTAGGCGCCGAAAATACCAAACTGTGCGCAAGCACCGATAATCATTAGTTTGGGATTGGCAAGGAGAGCCGAGAAGTCGGTCATGGCTCCGATGCCAAGGAAGATAAGGGGCGGATACCAACCCTTTTCTACACCATTGTAGAGAATGTTGAGCACTGATCCCGATTCATAGATGCCAATCTCCATTCCTTCCTGAAAAGGAATATTTCCGATAAGCATGCCGAATCCGATAGGGACGAGAAGGAGCGGCTCAAAATTCTTTTTAATTGCCAGCCAAACGAAGAAGCAACCGATGGCGAGCATCACCAGGTTGGTCCATTCGCAGTTGTAGAAACCTGTGAATTCCCAGAACGAGCGTATCGTCTGCATCATGAATTCACCAAACGAATAAGTTGAATCAGCTAAAATCATAACTTGAGATGTGTGAGTTCAGCCAATTATTCAATCACCAGGATGTCGCCGTCCTGAGGCACGGCGTCGCCTACGTTGGCAATAATCCTGACCACTTTTCCACTGCTGGGGGAATGAATGTCGTTTTCCATCTTCATGGCTTCAAGCACGCAGACCGTGTCTCCGGCGTTGACCATGTCGCCAACTTTCACGGAGTAGCTCATGATGGTGCCGGGCAGTGGGGCTTTGACCACGTGAGCGCCGGCGGAAGCTGATGTCGGCGTGGCGATTATTTTCTCTCCGCTTTCGGTGCGAGGAGCGGGTTTTGGGCTCTTGACCGGCTGTGATACGCTTGTCTTGCGTGCGGGCTCCTTGTCGAGCTCAACTGTGTAGGGGGTGCCGTTCACTTCAACTTGCACGTTATTGTCTACCAATTCTCCAACTTTTACGGTGAACTTCGTGCCGTTGATCTTATATTTGTATTCTTTGAATTTCATAATGGTGATGATGTCTAATCAAATCATGGATTCAGAATGCGGAACGTCCGGGCTGGTTCTTATGAAGCTCGGGCATTTGTCGCAGGTTGTAGATTTTCGAGTTCCAGGGCGAATAGGCGCGTTTCATTCTCCTGATGGTGAGGATGGTGTCCTCCATGTCGTGGCCGTCGCCAAAATGCTCGGAAAGAGCTAATCCTATCGCTGCGATAGTGTCGCCCGAATCCACTTCGGCATGATGTTTTTCCAAAGGAGCTGTCGTCGAGTTTTTCACTGTCTGGAGCTTCTTCTTAGAGATGAGAGCTTCGGAAATTTTTCCAAAACATAGGAACAGAATCGAGAGGATGGCAAGAGCAGAGACAACAATCACCATAGCGATTATCGTGATAGCGCCTCCCCATGAATCATTGACGGCGGCATTATGGGCCTTCTCCGCCTGGGTCATCTTTCTTGCTATCGGGCTCTCCTCCACGTAATCCACTTCCTCACTCGGAACGGTCTGGGCCGGAACGGCATATTGCTCGCCGACCTTTTCGATTTCAACAGAGTCGGCGCTTATGTCCCGGCCTGCGGGAGCCGCTATTGTGCTTCCCGCAAAGGCCAGGCATAATGCCGCTGTCAGAAAATACTTTTTCATATGTATTGACAAGTATGACAGAGGTGAGGGTAAATCAAAGTGGAATGTTGCCGTGTTTCTTAGGAGGATTCGACACTTTCTTCGTGGCAAGCATCTGAAGGGCACGAATCACGCGGAAACGGGTGTTGCGAGGCTCGATGACATCATCGATGTAGCCATATTTCGCAGCCTGATATGGATTGGCAAACAGTTTGCGGTATTCTTCCTCTTTCTCTTTCTTGAAAGCTGCAGGATCGGAATGCTCCTTGGCTTCGCGGGCATAAAGCACGCCGACAGCGCCTTCAGCTCCCATGACAGCGATTTCAGAAGTGGGCCATGCATAGTTGATGTCTCCACGGAGCTGCTTGCAGCTCATGACGATATGTGCGCCGCCATAGCTCTTGCGGAGCGTCACTGTCACTTTGGGTACGGTGGCTTCGCCGTAAGCATACAGCAGTTTGGCTCCATGCAGGATGACGCCGTTGTATTCCTGCCCTGTTCCGGGAAGGAATCCTGGGACATCGACGAAAGTCACGAGAGGAATGTTGAAAGCGTCGCAGAAGCGGACGAACCTTGCTGCCTTACGTGAGGCGTTGGAGTCGAGCACTCCGGCAAGCACTTTGGGCTGGTTGGCCACGATGCCGACAGCCTGGCCGTTGAACCTTGCGAATCCGACGATGATATTCTTTGCGAAATCCCTTTGCACTTCAAGGAACTCACCGTTGTCGATGACGGCTCCGATGACGTCATACATGTCGTAGGACATCTTGGCGCTTTCCGGGATTATCTCGTTGAGGGCATCCTCAAGACGGTCGATAGGGTCGTTGCATGTCTGGAGAGGGGTCTCCTCCATATTATTTTGGGGGATATAGCTGAGAAGCTTACGGATAATCATCAGGGCTTCCTCTCCGTTTTCTGCGGCAAAGTGTGTCACGCCGCTTTTTGTAGAGTGGACAGAAGCTCCGCCGAGCTGCTCCTGGGATACGTCTTCTCCCGTCACTGTCTTCACGACCGACGGGCCGGTCAGGAACATATACGATATTCCTTTGGCCATTATGGTGAAGTCGGTCAGGGCGGGGCTATATACAGCTCCACCGGCACAAGGGCCGAGGATAGCAGAAATCTGGGGAATCACTCCGGATGCCATGATGTTGCGCTGGAAAATCTCGGCGTAACCTGCAAGTGCGTTGATGCCTTCCTGGATTCTTGCACCTCCGGAGTCGTTCAGACCGATGCAGGGAGCCCCCATTTTCATTGCCAGATCCATCACCTTGCAAATCTTGAGAGCCATGGTCTCGGAAAGCGATCCGCCGAAGACCGTGAAATCCTGGGCGAAAATGTAGACAAGGCGTCCGTCGATCGTGCCGAAGCCGGTGACAACGCCGTCGCCGAGGATATGCTTTTTTTCTTGTCCGAAGTTTGTGCAGCGATGAGTGACAAACATGTCAAGTTCTTCAAAGCTGCCCTCGTCGAGGAGCTGCGCAATACGCTCGCGGGCCGTGTATTTACCTTTGGCGTGCTGCTTGTCGATCGCTTTCTCACCACCGCCAAGACGGGCTTCTGCCCTCTTGTCGATGAGCTCTTGGATCTTTGCTTGCTGTGTGCTCATATTTATTTGTTAAAAAGTTGTTTGATTTCTTATATTGTGTTTGGGTGAAACACATTGGGTGTGAGAATTCGGTTTTGCGACTCCCTTTATTTATTGGGATTTTCGCAGAGTTCTGTCAATACGGCTTCCGTTGATTTCGGATGAAGGAAAGCGATGTTGAGTCCGTCGGCACCCTTGCGGGGGGCTTTGTCGATTACCTTTACGCCTTTCTCTTCCACTTCGGCGAGCGCGTTGGCTACGCCGTCCTCAACGGCGAATGCCATGTGGTGCATGCCGCCGCGACCTCCGTTTTTCTCTATGAACTTGGCGATTGTGCTGTCGGGCGAAGTTGCTTCGAGAAGCTCAATTTTAGTGTCTCCGACCTTGAAGAACGCTGTCGTGACCTTCTGGTCTTCCACGACTTCCTGCTTGTAGCATTTTAGACCCAATACGTTTTCGTAGTATTCGATAGCCTTTGCGAGATCGGGCACTGCGATGCCGATGTGTTCGATATGAGAAATTTTCATGTCTGAAGAAATTTAATGGTTCGTTATTGTCTTTTGTTAATTGTTTGCTGTTGTCGGAAAGCCTTTCCGGCAATTTTGTGCAAATGTAGCAATTATTCTCCATCCAATCAAAAAAAAATTGAAGAATAGGAAGGAAATCTTCAAAATCATGGTCTGGAATTGTAAAATTGTCAACGATGTCGAATCAAACCGGCGTAGTGGATATGTTGCGTTATTTTGTAGGAAAAGTGGTTTCAAGAGGTTAAATAAGCTCTAAAGCGGAGGAAATGGCAATATTGAGCACCAAATATTAGGCTATTCGCGAAAAAATGACGATATTTGCAAAAAATTTATCCTTTTAAGAATTTATTCTTCAGAAAACATGGAAATAACACCTAAGGGCCTCGCGGCTCTAACGGGAGGGAAAGTGGAAGGAGATGAAAACGTCCTCATTAAAGGTTTTGCCAAGATTGAGGATGCGAAGGAGGGCGATATCACGTTTATCGCCAATCCCAAATATTCGCATTTCATCCACACGACAAAGGCAAGCGCAGTGCTTGTTGGGAATGATTTCGATCCGGAAGGAAGTGTAACCCCTACCCTTATCAGGGTGGACGACCCATATGCCACACTCGCGGAATTGTTGCGACAGCTTGAGTCGATGAAGTCAAAGCCGAATGGAATAGAGCAGCCTTGCTTCATTGCTGAAGGAGTGGAAGTGCCGGAAAACGCATATATCGGAGCATTCGCATACATTGGCAAAGGCGCGAAGCTTGGACGTAATGTAATGATTTACCCGCAGGCCTACGTAGGAGATGGCGTCGTCATAGGAGATGACACCGTTGTGCGCGCGGGCGTGAAAATATATGAAGGTTGCAGGATCGGCTCACGCTGCATAATCCATTCAGGGGCTGTCGTAGGTGCAGACGGCTTTGGTTTTGCTCCAAACGGCAACCGCTACGAAAAAATTCCTCAGACAGGGGTTGTCGTGATCGGGGATGACGTGGAGATAGGAGCAAACACCACCATAGACCGCGCCACGTTTGGCCAGACCACCGTGGGCGACGGAACCAAACTCGACAATCTTATCCAGATTGCCCATAATGTGAGCATCGGCAAAAACAATGTTTTTGCTTCCCAAAGCGGCGTGGCCGGTTCCACCAAAATCGGCGACAACAACATGGTGGGCGGTCAATGCGGATTTGCCGGACATCTTAAGATTGGCGATTTCAATGAGTTTGGCGCACAATCCGGCATTCACAGGAATATAGGCAACGGCAACCGCCTGATAGGCTATCCGGCAATAGACCTCAAGCAATTTGCCAAGAACCAGGTCTATCTGAAACGGCTTGAGGAGATTTTTTCTAAGAAATAATTACAATAACAACTCATAGACATGAAACAACTGACATTGCAGGCTCCATTCACGCTCAGTGGAAAAGGACTGCACTCCGGCATGGATATAACGGCCACTTTCCTTCCTGCGGAAGATGGGCGTGGATATAGGTTCAGGAGGGTTGACCTCGAAGGTCAACCTGAAATTGAGGCCGTGGCAGAAAACGTCATAGAGACGACTCGTGGCACAGTCCTTGGGAAGAATGGCGTGAAAGTTAGCACTATCGAACATGCTATGGCTGCGCTCTATGCGGCGGGAGTAGACAATTGCATAATCGAAGTCAACGGTCCTGAAATGCCGATTCTTGACGGCAGTGCAATCAAGTATGTCGAGAAGCTTGAGGAAGTGGGCCTCGTGGAGCAAAAGGAAGACAAAGATTTCTATATCATAAAGGAAAAGATGAGATTCAAGGATGAGCAGACAGGCTCTGTCCTGACCATCTATCCCGACGACCATTTCAGTGTGGAAGTCATGGTGGAATACAACTCCAAGGTGCTTCCCAATCAGTTTGCGGTGCTTGACGAGCTGACTGAATTCAAACAGGAGGTGGCGAGCGCACGCACTTTTGTCTTCGTAAGGGAAATAGAGGCTTTGCTGCAATATGGGCTGATAAAGGGTGGAGACCTTGACAATGCCATCGTGATATATGACGAGCAGGTGAGTCAGGACAGGATCGACCATATATGCGACCTTGTTGGCGTGCCTCACATGAGTCTCGACAAGCTCGGCTACATCAATCCCCAGCCGTTGAAATGGGATAATGAGCCTGCAAGACACAAACTTATGGACGTCATAGGCGATTTGGCTCTCATCGGACGCCCGATAAAGGGTAGGGTAGTGGCTATTCGTCCGGGGCATACGGTCAACAATAAATTCACTCGTATGGTACGCAAGGAGGTGAGACACACTGAGTTTCAGTCTCCGTCCTACAATCCTAACGTGGAGCCTATAATCGATGTCAACGGAATAAGAAAGCTTCTTCCCCACAGGTATCCTTTCCTTCTTATCGACAAGGTGATAGAAATCGACAGGAAGCATTGTGTGGCCGTAAAGAACGTGACTGTAAACGAACCATTCTTTCCCGGACATTTTCCTCAGGAGCCGGTTATGCCCGGCGTTCTTCAAGTGGAGGCAATGGCGCAGGCAGCCGGAGTCCTCGTGCTCAATTATCTTGAGGAGCCGGAGAAATACAGCACGTATTTCCTTAAGATAGACAATGTGAAGTTCCGTCAGAAAGTAGTGCCCGGAAGCACACTTTTGCTCAATGTCAGCCTCATGACGGAAATACGCAGAGGATGCGCCGTTGTCAAGGGATATGCGTTCGTCGGGGAGAAAATTGTCTGCGAAGCCGAGTTTATGGCTCAGATAATTAAAAACAAATGATAATCGAGCTGAATATTAATGAATAAGATGTATTACGTCAGTCCCGAGGCGAAAATCGGAAATAATGTCAAGATTGGCAACTTCACCAATATATATGACAACGTAGAGATAGGCGACAATTGTGAGATACATGGGAACGTGACGATTTATCCCGGAGCCCGAATAGGATCGGGAGTCAGGATTTTCCCGGGAGCGGTCATTTCCGCGATTCCCCAGGATCTTAAATTCCGAGGGGAGGAGACGTTTGCCTATATAGGCGACGGCACAACGCTAAGGGAATGCGTGACCGTGAATAGAGGCACGGCTTCAAAGGGCGAGACCTCTGTCGGAAGCAATTGCCTTATAATGGCCTACAACCATGTTGCCCACGACTGCAAGATAGGCAATCGTGTCATAATGTCGAATAATTGCCAGCTTGCCGGTGAAGTCGTTGTGGATGATTTTGCAGTGCTCGGTGGAGGATGTCTAGTGCATCAGTTCTGCCATCTCGGAAAGAACATAATGCTTCAGGGAGGCGCGCTAGTCAATAAAGACATTCCTCCCTATGTGAAGGCGGCCCGTGAGCCGATTTCCTATGTTGGTCTTAATACGGTCGGCTTGCACCGTAATGGTTTTTCTCCTGAAGATATTCAGGCTATAAGCGAGATTTACAGGGTGCTTTATCTAAGCGACCTCAATGTGACCAACGCTATAAGGCTTGTGGAGGAGACATTGCCGGAATCAAAATACAGGGAAGAGATTGTAAGCTTTGTTGTCAATTCTGAGAGAGGAATAATCCGCTCAGCCGTTTGAGGTAAGGCAAGATCTATATAACTGCGAAAGCATATGAGGCCGGCAACCACGTGGTTGCCGGCCTCATATGCTTATCGTAGTCCTTAAGGAAATCGCTCAAATATAGAAATTGAGATCTCTACTGTCGTCCCGGCTTTGGCTCATATGGATAGAATCAAAAAGCCGTGAGAAATTCTCACGGCTTTTTGATTCTATTGTCGTCTTTGCGAAAAATCATTTGAGGGCAGCTTGCACTGCATCATTGGGCACCATTTCTTCTTTGAAGATATAAGCGCCTGTCTTAGGAGATTTCTCCATTTTGATTATCTTGCTGTAGGTGCGTCCTTCTCCTTTTTGAAGCGACGCGACGGTTTTTTTTGCCATGGGTCAGGGGATGCTTATTTTATTTCTTTGTGAATGGTCATTTTCTTAAGGATCGGGTTGTATTTCTTCAACTCCAGACGTCCTGTCGTGTTTTTGCGGTTTTTAGTGGTGATGTATCTTGACATTCCGGGCATACCGCTGGCTTTATGTTCGGTGCATTCAAGGATTACCTGCACTCTATTGCCTTTAGCTTTCTTTGCCATAGTTTAGAAATTCTGATTAAAAAGAAACGATTTTGATGTCTTTAAAGTCGAGGTTGCCCTCTTTTTCGGCTTTCTTAAGAGCAGCGTTCAAGCCGATTTTGTTGATTGTGCGGAGAGCGTGGGCTGACACGGTCAGCTCAATCCACATGTCCTGCTCAACCCAAAAGAATTTCTTTGTGTGCAGGTTGACGTTGAATTTGCGCTTGGTGCGACGCTTTGAGTGAGATACGTTGTTTCCCACAGAAGCTTTTTTGCCTGAAATCTGACAAACTTTTGACATGGCTGTTAATTTTTTATATTCAATAAAAATTCTCAAGGCTTGGGGCCGCCATCTCATTTCTCATATCACCGCCAGGCGCATCAAATTGGCGGTTTTAAAGGATGTGCCTCAAACCGGGTGCAAAATTAGTAATAATTACTGAATTGTGCAAATAATGTAGAGATGTTTTTTGATTGTAGAGTCAAGTGGCAAGTGCAAAATTAGCAAATCATTCGGAAGAACTCAATTTTCGGTGTTGAAAAACCTAAT
>VSPO01000009.1 GCA_009775375.1 Muribaculaceae bacterium
CCCGCTGGGATGCCGTTTTGGCGTTGGTCTGACAGACCGACCAAATCAGTGTGCCGTTGCTATAGGTGAGTAGTTACCTATCATGGCCGTAAAAGTAGTATAAATCATTTGGAGAATTTATGAAGTTATTGCTTTTTTCATGGGATCAGAAACTGAAGAACCACCGGATAGCAATCCGGCAAGCCTATAAAAAAATAATTGATTGTCTCCCGACAACCAATCTTCAGTTAACCTTAAAATCTAATACCATGAAAAACTCACTGCAAAATTAATTCTTTTTTCTTAAACAGTGCTCAATAACATAAAAAAAATCCCATAATTTAACCTTTATTAAAATAAATGCGAATATTAATCAATAAATTTCAACTTCATTAACACAAATACAATAAATCCAAATTAAATCAATAGAGTGTAGCATCCCTCAACAACCACACAACAAGAAGAAAAACTTCTCCAAAAATCCTCAAAATAACATTAATCTCTACCATTCTATACCTATCTTTGCACTCCCGCCCCCGATTTTACCGCCGGATGGCATTACTGTGGCACGGCCAAGGGCCGTGTTCCCCACCGATCAGCCCAACGAACAAAATCCAACGACTAAAGACTAAAGCACTAATGACTACCGCCAAATCGGAACAGAATTTTTGAAATCGGAACAAAATTTTTCAAATCGGAACACTTTAATTATTCAAAACAAAACAAAAACTTTAAAATCGGAACAGAAAGGAAATCGCTGAATAAAGTTTACCCTCGCACCTTGGAAAGTTTTCCTTCCGACCCTCGCCCCAACAGTCAACCTCCGCAAGGGATAGCAATAACCAAGTCAACCTCTCTTAGGGATAACGGCTTCTCACAGTCAACCTAATTCAGGAAAACATATAAACCTAAAAAATCTGAACAGAATTTGTCAGATCTGAACAAGACATCGATTTTCGTTTGGATATTCAAACATTTATTGCTAAATTTGTATCTCAATGGCAATTGCATCCATCGCTTGGCAATCGATTTGCGAATGCCTCATGACCCAACAAGTCATTTCTTTAAAAACTGACATATGAACCGAACATTTAAAATCATGATGATGTCGACTTTCTCCGGCGCCCTCATGGCATCCTGCTCTTCGCAGAAGATTCAATATCCCGATGCGCCTACCGACGAGACTGTCGTGGATGAATATTTCGGCACTAAAGTGCCCGACAAGTTCCGACCTCTTGAAAATGACACCGCCCCCGCCACTCTGGAATGGGTGAAGGCCGAGAACGCCGTCACGGAAGAATATCTCTCGAAAATACCATTCCGAGACAAAATCAAAGAGCGGCTCCTCGAACTAAACAACTACAAGAAGACCGGATTGCCTTCCAAACACAAAGACGGAAAATACTATTTCTATGAAAATGACGGCCTGCAGAACCAAAGCGTATTATATCGCACTGATTCTTTAGGAGGCACTCCCGAAGTTTTTCTTGACCCCAACACCCTCTCCGACGACGGCACAGTGGCCCTTCAGGGACTCAGTTTCTCCAACAACGGGAAATATGCCGCCTACATTATCTCAAGAAGCGGTTCGGACTGGAACGAGATTTACGTAATGGACGCTAAAACCAAGGAGCTCTTGCCCGACCATATCGAATGGGCAAAATTCACGGGTGCGTCATGGGATGGCGACGGATTCTACTATAGTGCATATCCACGTCCTGAAAAAGGAAAGGAGTTCTCAAACGCCAACGAAAACCATCAGATCTACTACCACAAGATGGGCACTCCCCAAAGCAGCGACCGTCTCGTATATGAAGATAAGGAGCATCCTCTGCATTTCCATTCAGCCTACGTTCCCGAGGAAGAAGACCTTCTCTTCGTAATAGGTGCTGGAGAAGGACACGGCAACTCGCTCATGGTCAAAAACCTGAAAAGCAATTCCGATTGGATCGTAATGGAGCCTTCACAAGACTATGAGCATAATATCATGGAGGTGGCCGACGGTAAAATTTACATAATGACTAATGAGGGGGCACCTAAATATCGTCTGATGGTGGCCGATGCCAATTCTCCCCAACGCAAAAACTGGAAAGAACTAATCCCGGAAGGAGACGGAGTCATGACCGGAATGCAATTTGCCGGCGACAAGATGATCGTTTATTATGAGAAAGACGCTTCCGACCATGCCTATATCTACGACCGCGACGGAAAGATGATCCGCGAAATGGAATTCCCGACTTTGGGAACCGTGGGCATCTCTTCAGACAAAGATCACAACGAAGTCTACTATGCATTGACTTCATTCGCCTACCCATCTTCCAGATTCTCCTACGACATGGCAACAGGAGAAAGCAAACTTATCGGAAGCGCCGACATTAAGGGAATAAATATGGAAGACTACGTCACGGAACAGGTGTTCTACCCTTCTGCCGACGGCACAAAGATTCCCATGTTCATCACATATAAGAAAGGCCTGAAGAAAGACGGCCAAAATCCGGTCTATCTTTATGGATACGGTGGCTTCAACGTTTCCCTGACTCCCGGATTCTCTGCCAACCGTATGCTATGGCTTGAAAACGGCGGCATTTACGCCCAGGCCAACCTCAGAGGAGGCTCCGAATATGGCGAGGAATGGCACCTTGCCGGCACCAAGCAAAACAAGATGAATGTATTCAACGACTTTATTGGTGCGGCAGAATATCTCATCAATGAGGGCTGGACTTCTCCTGAAAAAATGACAATCGTAGGAGGCAGCAATGGAGGCTTGCTTGTAGGAGCCACCGTCAACATGCGACCCGACCTGTTTAAGGTTGCGATTCCGGAAGTCGGCGTCATGGACATGATGCGCTATCATCTCTTTACTATCGGATGGAACTGGGCTTCCGACTACGGCACGAGCGCCGATTCCAAAGAGATGGCTGATTATCTCCTTTCATATTCCCCGCTACACAATATCAAAAACGACGGCACGCCCTACCCTGCGATACTTGTAACCACTGCCGACCATGACGACCGCGTTGTTCCGGCTCACTCTTTCAAGTATGCTGCCACACTTCAAAGCAGCGACACCGGCGACGCGCCCAAGCTGATCAGAATCGACAGCAAAGCCGGGCACGGAGGCGGCAAGCCTATGTCGAAAGCAATCGACGAGCAAACCGACATATATTCCTTCATTTACGAGAATTTAGGCATAGACCCCACCAATAAAAAATAGCTCCATATGGCTACAACCCATTAAGCTATAAGCATTAAAACAAATGGCAAAGGGATTATCCCTTTGCCATTTATTTTATCATTGAAGTCGATTAAACCCTGTTTTCGTCAGATTTTCAATTACCGGCCTCACATGGAATAGCTTAACGTGGCTTTAAGAAACATTGCAGGATTCTCGTCGAAGTCGAGATATCGGTGAGACTTGGTCGCGCTTGTTATCCTTCCCGACATTTTTATAGCGACTCCCGCTTGTATCTCTCCATAAAACCGACGGGCAAGAAGATGCTTGAACTTTAACGACGGTCGGAAACTCGTCATCGTAAAACGGCACTTTTCCGGCCACCCCTCCACGTTGGGCTTGAAATAGAAACTTCTGACATCTATGTCTCCTCCGAAAACCATGACGCTCTTGTCAGTCAACTTATATTCCATTCCAAAGAGTCCGCCATAAACATTGACGGCAAAGCGGTCGTTGAAACGATGGCGCAAAATGAAAATGGGAAATACGGGAATCTTCGAGGCCGTATTAAGCATCACGAGAGGTCCGGCCCCGATTTGCGTGTCTTTAGTCATCTTGAATATGTAGGCTGCGCCAACGAGTCCGGATATGCGCCCGAAACAATGACTCGACCATTCAGCATTACCCGTACACAATAACGCCAAGGGTTTCCCGAATAAGGGAAGAAAACCCATTGCGGTAAAACCAAAGCTCCCATAGATGTGATTGCCATTAATGCTTATTCCCCATGCATCCATATTTGGATTCAACTGATTGTCCTTGAAATTTGCCCATAGCATGTTAAACTGCGTATTCGCCGTCAGTTTAAGATACGGTTTGTTGAGAAATTGATATGATATGCGCCCGTAAAGATTATCCGGGACCGCCCCGAAAGTATGGTCGTAGGCGGCTGTGACGTTTGTGCGGACAAGGCCATAGCCAGACTCCGAGACCGGCGGCATCATGTCAAACTGGGGATAAGCGGAGAAGACGTACAGCAACGTCAGCAATATGACAGTGGATATTCTTTTCATAAAAAGTATTTCTCTCCTCTTAAGTAAGTGTTCAGATTATTCCTAAGTACCTACGAAAAATAAATGTGCATATGATTGCCTTATAGTGTGAGCGAGATATGAAATCGTGAAGATGGAATTATGGGGTTCCATAACGACTGATGAACGACTTTATAGGTTGCCACAATATATGGCTGGCATTTGTTCATTTATTTTTCGTAGGTACTTATATTTGGATTGCCAATATGAGGGTCGGGATTTCGATTTTGGATGATGGCGTGATGGGGTTCCATCATAACTGAATCACGAATTGAAATCCAGCGCTCAGATTGGATAAGACATGAATAGGAATAATATGAACACTTACTTAACAATAAATAATTCCCTATTGTTGCGCGTCTGAGCAGACAAATCAGCTTTTATTCGACCTGAAATCCGCTTTTTGGTTTTCCAAAGTGACTTTTAGCTTACGAAATTCACGTCTAATCAATTATTTTGATTAATTTTGCGCAAAATTTTCAAATCATTGATGAAGCACGCTTCAGCTTCTGCTACAATGAAGAAACATTCCTACAGGCAATCTATCAAGAGACAATGAAAGTAATGAAATTTGGAGGCACCTCTGTCGGGAGTGCCCAAAGAATGAAGAATATGGTGGCGTTAGTAGCGGCCGCCGGCGACGTCACAGTGGTTCTGAGCGCGATGTCCGGCACCACCAACAGCCTTCTCTCCCTTTCCCAAAGCATTCTTGAAGGGGAAAACGGCAACGCACTAAAACAGATCGACGATCTGGAGAAGAAATATTTGGAGACCGCCTCAGAGCTTCTTTCGTCGGCACATCTGCTTGAGGAAGCCAACAAAGACATCCGTGGCAAATTCTCAGCTCTCCGCGAATATGTGGGCAAGCCGTTCTCCGACAAAGAAGCAAAAGAGGTTGTGGCATTCGGCGAGAAGCTTTCCACTATGCTCGTCTCCCTATATATGAAGGAGAAAGGTCTGAACGCCGTGCTTCTCGATGCCACAGAGTTTATGAAAATTAATTCCGACGGAGAGCCCGATCAGGAATTCATCAAAGAAAACGTAAACGCCGTCATCGCCCGCAATCCCGGTAAGGACATCTACCTTACCCAAGGCTTCATATGTAGAAACGTCAATGGAGAAATCGACAATCTCCAGCGTGGTGGCAGCGACTACACAGCCTCTCTAATCGGAGCTGCCATAGCCGCTGATGAGATTCAGATTTGGACTGACATCGACGGGATGCACAACAATGACCCACGTTTCGTCGACGAGACATCTCCCGTCGGAGAACTACATTTCGAAGAGGCCGCCGAGCTTGCTTATTTCGGAGCCAAGATCCTTCACCCGACCTGTGTCCTTCCGGCTAAATATGCCAACATACCGGTGAGGCTTCTCAACACCATGCAGCCCGAGGCTCCCGGGACCGTGATTTACAACGCCAAACCCACACATACGATCAAAGCCGTGGCAGCAAAAGACAATATCACGGCTATAAAAATCAAAAGCAGCCATATGCTTCTGGCCTATGGGTTCCTTAGAAAGATTTTTGAGATTTTCGAGCATTACCAGACCTCTATCGACATGATTACGACTTCCGAGGTGGGTGTATCTGTCACGATCGACAACAAACGCAACCTTCAGCCGATTCTGGAAGAACTGGCCTCCTTGGGAGAGGTCACGGTAGACGACGACATGGTCATTATTTGCGTCGTGGGCGACCTTGAATGGCAAAACAGAGGTTTTGAGGCAGAAGTGGTCAATGCCCTTAAGGAGATTCCCGTCAGGATGATTTCCTACGGCGGAAGCAACTACAACATCTCCCTTCTCATCAAAAAAGAGGACAAAATCAAAGCATTAAAGCTGCTAAGCCAACATTTATTCTAAACCTATGTACAAGACGATGTTTCCAATCGACCATTTCAAGCAGGAGCCGACTCCTTTCTACTACTACGACATTCATCTTCTTGACGAGACTCTCAGGGAGATGTCGGAATACTCCTCTCCTTATGGATTCCATGTGCATTATGCCGTGAAGGCCAATGCAAATCCGGAGCTTCTGAAGAGAATAGCTGCTGCCGGATTCGGAGCTGACACGGTCAGCATCGGAGAGATAAACGCTGCTATTTCCGCCGGATTCCCGGCTGCAAAAATCGTGTTTGCCGGAGTCGGAAAGACCGACTATGAAATCTCAGAAGCTCTTAAACTCGGAATCGGATGCTTCAATGCCGAGTCAGAGCCTGAGATTGAGCGTCTGGAGGAGAATGCTCGCCAGCAAGGAAAGATTGCTCCCGTGGCATTGAGAGTAAATCCGGAAATAGATGCCCACACCCATCATTACATCACCACCGGACTGGCCGAGAACAAGTTTGGAATTGCAATGGAAATGCTCGACCATCTCATCTCCAAATGCATGGAATCTGAATGGATCAATCTAAGGGGACTACATTTCCATATCGGCAGCCAAATCACCGACCTCGAACCTTTCAAAATACTATGCCAAAGAATCAACACGCTTCAGGAGAAATATGCCGACGTGGCATTTCCTACGATCAACGTCGGGGGAGGACTTGGCATAGACTATGAAAACCCGGATGCACATCCCGTGCCCGACTTCAAGTCTTACTTCGACATTTTCCACAACAACCTGAAATTGAGGCCGCAGCAACAATTGCATTTCGAATTGGGTCGAGCTGTTGTTGCCCAATGTGGGTCTCTGGTTTGCAGGGTGGTATATGTAAAAGAAGGGGTTGGCAAAAAATTTGCAATTCTCGATGGAGGTATGTCAGTCTTGATTCGGCCTGCGCTCTACCAAGCCCACCATAAGATCGAGAATATCACCTCAAAGTCCGAAATGACCGAGACGTATGACGTGGTTGGCCCGATTTGCGAATCATCAGACACTTTTGGGACAGAGGAGACTCTCCCAAAGACAAGCAGAGGCGACCTTATCGTTCTCCGTTCCGCCGGGGCATATGGAGAGACCATGGCATGTGGCTACAACTGCCGTCCCCTCCCCTCCTCCGTTTATAGCCGTTGATTCCTATGAATATCAGAAAATAAAAGTCCTGCCTTTCGAAAGGCAGGACTTTTATTTTCTGATAGATCTTGGTTTGAGTTTCCGAATATTCAATTGCTAATCTCATTCTACAGCCAATTCTTTGACAAACGGAGTATCAAATCCCTCCACCTCAACTATGACTCGACCATTTCCCCGTTCGGTCGTTGCCTGAAGACGGATAAGGCCCTCTCCGAAATATGTGTCGAGAGATGTGGTGCGCCATGACTCTTTGCGGCGCATATCTCCTGTCTCTACTCCAAGAAGCCGCAAAGGTCCTTCCGTCCTGACCTTGAATCGCCGTGGTTGCATCTGCTGCCTGCGCCCCTGGGCATCGACAAGCGTCAGTCGCAAAGCAGTGGCTGAAGGCTTGGACTCTCCAGAAATCATGGGAGTCATATCTTCAGGCATGGCATATAACTTCTGACTCCCCTCAAAGTCTAATCTCACGTCGGCTACATCCCCGTGATTGACAAGAGAATCCCGCATGACCGGAATGCCATTCTTATAACCCACGGCAAGCACTTTCCCTTCCCTGGCTGGCAGCTGGATGGTTATGCAGCGGTCGGGGTAATCCTTAGCCACTCGCGGCTTAAGCGGAAGTTGAGGATTGCTCCACATAGGGAAATAGAATTGCACGGAATCACACGTAGTGTAGCAACGTATCTGGACACAACGCGAATCCTTATAAGGCAGATCCCAGGCATCCGCCATCGGTGGATATTGCCAGTGGTCGGTCCCGGAGGGCTGGTCAAAACAGTTGTCGCGCACGACGAGCTTCAGATAGTCTTTCTCCGGTTGCCATGCAGTGCGATAGTACGCTGCCTGAGGCCTCTCCTTGAGCGTCATGTCGAAAGGACATGAACACCATCCCTTGGCAGGCCATGGAGACGACTCTCCAAGATAGTCCACGCCCGCCCAAACGAAAGAACCTGCTATGAAATCATTTTCTTCAACAAAATGCCATGGATTTTCCTCTACGAAGTCCCTCACCAGATCCTCTCTAAGTCCGGAATAATAGACGAAGGCCTCTGTGACCATCATTTTCCTTCCGGGATTCCGCTGATGGTCGGCTATCATGCGTGGCTCAAGATAATTGTAGCCAACAAGATCAGTCACTTCCCCAAACTTATCATTGAATCCTTGCTGACAAGCCACAAGAGTGGGGCGAGTAGAATCAAGCCTTTTTACAATCTTATTTAGCGTCCGAGCCCTCTCAACGCCTACATCGTCGCTGTTCCAAGCCTCGCTCACCTCATTGCCTATGCTCCATACGATCACGCTGGGATGGTTGCGGTCGCGCCTCACCATATCCGCTATGTCGCCGGCAGCACAATCATCGTAGAACGGCGCATAGTATCCGGATTTCCATTTATCAAACGCCTCGTCTATTACAAGCAACCCCAATTCATCGCAAATATCGAGAAATTCCGGCGACGGAGGATTGTGGGAACAACGAATGGCATTGCATCCAAACTCCTTCAACGCGCTTAAACGACGATGCCAAAACTCCTCCGGAACAGCTACTCCAAGGCTTCCACAATCCTGATGCAGACACATGCCCTTAAGCTTGACATTTCTGCCATTTAAGAAGAATCCCTTCTCTGCATCAAACTCAATCTCACGGAATCCGAAACGGGTGCTGACTTCATCAATCAATTTGCCATGGGAGTCCTTCAAGCGGGTGACGAGAGTATATAAATAAGGATTGTCGATATCCCATCTCTCACTCACCCTCTCCACTTTCTTTCCTTTGGCATCAAGAATGATATTGTCAATTCTGAATCGCTTGCCTTTGTCGGAATATGCAGTGTCGATTTCCACATTTACGCTGACCGCTCCGTCGCCTCTTGTAGTGACAAAAACCCCATCATGACTGATATGTGTGGGGTTGGTCAGATCGAGCCATACGTGTCGGTAGATTCCAGAACCCGTATACCAACGGGATTGCTCCTCACGGTTGACATGCACCACTATACGGTTCAACCCCTCTGATTTAAGATATGGAGTGATATCACACCCGAACCCCGTATAACCATAGACATGATGAATGGCATGATGACCATTCACCCATACCGTGGCACGATGATATACACCGTCAAAACGTATGGCAATTTTCTTATTACGTCGAGAAGACTTCGGAATATTGAAATCCTTGAAATATACACCCTGCCCTCCGGCCAAATATCCGGCAGACCCGCCCATTTGCGGATCGAAAGGTAGCTCCGCACTATAATCATGGGGAATACTGACGACACGGAATGAATCATTCTGTCGTGATATCCGGTCTGCTGATGAACCTGTAGTGATTTCACTTGCAGTGACCTGAGCCTGTTCCGGCTCCGTATCATCCGTCACCTTATTAGTCTCTGCATTTCTTCTGACATCCGCCAAGGGATTGTCATTCACTCCCAGATTCTTCAATGTTTCCACCAAATCCACTGAGTCGCGACAGAGTTTGAATTGCCAATTCAAATCAAAAGTCAGTCTTTGCCGAGTATCTTTGGCAGCGACCGGGAATACGGCATTAATGACGCCAATGGAGACTATCAATAACATTAAAAATTTTCTGTTCACAATCATTAGTCAGGCCTTTTTTTAAGTTTTAATTATGTCATATTACGATTACACAAATTTACTAAATTATACAACAAGATTGGTTTCCATATGTTGCAATCCCTTACATCTATGTATTATCGTTCAGTGAAATCCCGGATAGACGAAGGATTACATCGTCCGTCAGATGCCACGCATTATGTCAAATCTCGCAATAATAATATGCCAAGTTTTTATGAAAGAGCTGTGTGCCGATTTAAACAAAATCAAATTACATCTTTCACCGATAATTTGTTTTCAGTAATTTTGTATTCAATATCGCGCCCAATATTGATATGACAGCAGAGAAAATAAAAGAAATAATACGTTGTGGTGAGATCGTAAGACCGGGAGCATTACTGCCCAGCCTTACGGCAGCTGACATCAAACTCGGAAACGCATTTCAACGCTGCCAGCTTATCGCCAATCTGTATGCCAAGACTATGGATTACCGTGGTCGCGGCTCCGGCACAATAATGGTCTTGATTTAAGATTTTATTTGTAATTACCAATCTCAATATCCCTCAGAAAATGAAAAGACTAATCACATCTCTTATTGTATGCTTCGCGACGATAGCTGCAATGTCTCAAAACAAGGTTGACATAGAGGTGAGTTATAGATATTATCATCCTGTGCAGACGATGAGAAGTGCTGAACCGGATGTGACAAATCAATATATACTCCTTACCGACGGGAGCCGATCTAAGTTCTATTCTCCGAAAACTGAATTTATCGACTCCATCGAATCTACCCCTGAAGAATTTGAGAAATTCAACACCTTCAAAAGGATATGCTACGAAAAGAAGCAGTCGGATCAGATTCCGAGGGTTGACGGGTCGTTTTATATCACTAAATCCCGGAGTGACAACAAGATTCAGACCTACGACATTGCAAGTGCCACAAAATTCCGGTGGGAGGAGCAGATGACGGATATCAAATGGAATGTGACGGACTCCACAATTAACTTAATGGGCTACGAGTGCTTCATGGCGACCGCGGATTATCACGGAAGAAAATGGATTGCATGGTTTGCTCCCGAGATTCCGGTGAACGACGGGCCGTGGAAACTCTTCGGGCTGCCGGGAATTATTTTGATGGCGGAGTGCGATGGCGGGCAATACCGTTTTGTAGCCGACGGCATACAGCAGGCGCAAAATCCGGAATACCGGATATACTGCAAGGAGAACTGGGAACCAATCAAGCGTGAGGAATTCTGGCGGTTGCGCAGAGAATGTCTCGACAATCCCTCACGTAACAATGGAACAGGAGGCAACACCATCGTCTTTAAAGGGATAAACTATACAAAATATCTTCCTAAAGATATTGTTGACTATATTGAGACAGATTACTAATTTAAGTTTCTGATGTTTCAGAAACTTAAAAAGTAGTAAGTATGAAGTATAAAGCTTCCTTAGCCCACCCATTTGCGGATTGAAAGATATCTCTGCACAAGACATGAGATGACATTTTCGACTATTTTTTTAGTTGAATTAATTTGCAGATTCAATTTATTGTTGTAACTTTGCGGCGCCAACTAAGCAAATAGTTCAACTAATCTGATAGTTTAATATATTTCCGTGAGCCTCTTCATATCCACTGCGATAAGGCGTTGCGAAATAATACGACATAGACGAAATGGGAAAAAACAATTCTGAAATACAGCTTACTCCGAAAGAGGAAGAGGTGATGCAGATCTTATGGGACAACGGCGCTCTGTATGTAAAAGAGATAGTGGCCTTGATGCCCGACCCTAAACCTCATGTCAATACGATTTCCACTTTCGTAAGAGCTCTTGAACAAAAGGGCATAGTAACGCATGAGGCACACGGCGGCTCCTTTAAATACAAGGCTCTCCTCCAGCGGGATAAAATAAGGAAAAAATCCTTGAAGATGCTTCTTAAAAAATATTTCAACAATAGTGGCATAGGTCTTGTGTCGGCACTTGTGGAAGACGAAGAAATCTCCAGTGAGGAACTCAAGGAACTCATCAATATCATAGAATCAAAAAAATAGACATATGGGTGAATTCATAGTATACACATTAAAAGCAGCAGTAATGCTCACTCTCCTGTTTTCGGTCTACAAACTGACAACGGGAAGGCTGAAATGTGCGTCTCTTCAACGAGCGGCACTCATTGCCATCTATCCGATAAGCCTGCTTACGCCCTTTCTAAAACCTGAATGGTTCCGGCACACAGCCCCCCTGGCTTTTCAGAATATCGACCTGTCAGACGTGAGTGCCTACCAATATGATGAGTCATTTATGACGTTCCAACCCAGTCTTTTGGCCGATATATCGGTGACAGTCATGATTGCTGGCTCTGCCATAGTTGCCGCCATATCACTTTTAGGCCTTGCATGGATAGCAAAATGCAACCTATCAGGAAGAAAAACCTACATCGGCGCACTTCCCGTGACAATTGTTTCCAATCATGCAATATCCCCATTCAGTTTTGGAGGAAGGATATTCCTTTCAGAAAATGACTTTGCAGAAAGCAACGCTATGATCATAGCCCACGAAACAAGCCATGTGCGCCACCGTCATTATCTTGATCTTCTTATAGGACGAGTTGTAGCTGTCATGCAATGGTGGAATCCCGTCGCATGGCTGATGCTAAGGGAAATTCATGATGTGCATGAATATCAGGCCGACAATGATGTAATCACTCAAGGATATGACCGCCGGGAATATCAATATCTACTTCTGCGCAAGGCTATGGGAACCAAATTACAGTTCATGACCGACAACTTCAACCACAGCAGGCTGAAAGGCCGACTTACAATGATAAACAGAAAAAATTCCTCACGCCGGTCAAGGCTTGCATTCTATCTCTGCATCCCCGTGGCTATAGCCGGAATCATGACAATAAGCTCCGATTCCTTTGCCTATTTCGCAAAGCCACTCTATCTCGCCTTTGAGTCAGGATACTCTTCAACAATCCCCGATAATCCCCCAGTCTCCTCTTCTGTCTTGAACGAAGAAGAAAGATCAGACGAAATAGAGTCTCCTGAAGTGCTTTCTGTCGTCACATCAAAGAAAGAAAAGCGTATTTCCTCAGAGCGGAATACCATACGTATGCAAGACAAAGCCGGCTCGTCATACCTTCCCGCATCGACTGATAACCCGGATGTCATTGTCAATGGAGAAGAGTATGCATACAGCAAGCTTGACAAAATCGATACGTCAACAATCAAAGACATTTCTGTTTACAAAAATAACCCAAATCATCCTAACGGATTGATAATAATAAACCTGAAAGACCCGGAATAGTATCTCCGGGGAAATACGAATCTTAAACCACTAAAGTTATGAAAAAGCTGATTCTGGCAACCGCTCTGGCGGCTGCCCCGGCGGTCTACGCCCAAAACACCACGTTGTATGAGTGCATCTACCAATATGACGTGAACGGCAAAACCGACAAAGGAGACCTCTCACTCACATATAATTGCATTCTGCAAATCGGAGAAGAGACTTCTAAGTTTCTCGATTATTCCGCATTCCGGCTCGATTCCGTGACATCCATCAAGGGGATAAGCGACGATATTATAAAGGAATATGAGGCTCGCGACCAGAAGACAAGTCCCTATTTTGACCGTCGCCTGTTCAATTCTTCCGCCGACAATAAACTCACAATGATCTCCACTATGGTGCCCTTCACATATAAATATGAGGAGAATACGCCTCTGATGGAGTGGAATCTGAGCAACGAAACCCGCACTGTATGCGGCTATGAGTGCAAGAAGGCAGAAGGAGAATACGGAGGCCGGAAATGGACGGCCTGGTATACAGAAGATATTCCGGTGACGTTCGGACCATGGAAACTTACAGGACTACCGGGTCTTGTGATGCTTGCCACTGACAGTGAGAACATACACAGGTTTATAGCCGTTTCCTTCCGTGATGGCTCCGGGCAGATTCTGCCCGACAACATACCCAATATGATCAAGACAGACCATAAAGGGTTCGAGGAGAAAAAGGCCGAATATGACAAGAATCCCCTTAACGCCATCAATCCCTCTGACATAGAGAGCCTCTCCGTATCAAAGGAAGGTGGCAATTACATCACAATCAACGGGACACTACTAAGAAACCTCGAAAAGGGCTCAATTCCTCTTGAGTGCTCAGAGGTGAAAAAGGATATAAATAAGAATGACAACAGAAGCGACTTCGGAAGCCAAATCAAAGTTGTAGGAGCCGGTTCGCAAAGGAAATAATACAGTGACTATGCTTTCATTCTTTCGTATCAGTTTGTTTTTAATGGTCTTTTTTTCGGTCTTTACGGCAAAAGGGGAAACCGAGATTACCGGAGTAGTGACAAACAGCTCCGGGAAATCTCTTCCCTCCGTAATTGTCAAGGCCATATCCGGCGACAGTAGAGAATGGCACACCAGAACCGGGAAAGAGGGAAGATTCTCACTGGTCATACCTGACTGTCCCGATACCCTTACACTTCGTTTCAGCAAACTGGGATACGAGACCGAGAGCATGATTGTCACGGATTACGCCACTCCCATATCAGCTCAGCTTCTGCCCGCTTCCTCAACTCTTAGAGAAGTGACGGTGACGGCTCCGGAAGTCAGGCTTAAAGGAGATACAATAATCTACAACCTTGCAGATTTTGCCGGTAAAGGCGACGTGACCCTGCAAGATGCCCTGAAGAAAGTGCCCGGAATAGAGGTTGAAGATAACGGCGGCATAAAATACAATGGCAAAAGTATTTCCAATTTCTATATAAACGGAATGGATCTGCTCGGAGGCAAGTATAATCTCGCCACAACCGGCATACCCCATTCTTACGTAAGCGCGGTTGAGATTCTTAATAATCATCAGAATAAAAAAATCGATCGTAAGATATTCAGCGACAATGTTGCCCTCAACATAAAGCTTAAGAAAAAAGCAATGTTCAAGCCGATGGGGAAATATGTAGTCAAAGCAGGAACCGGCAGCAAATGGATGGGTGAAGCCGCCGGTGCCGGAATGATGTTCAGAGATGATTTCCAGACGATACTGACTTTAAAAGGGGGAAACGTGAATGAGTTCGCATCATATGACAATATGGTGCACTATCATTATGACAAGAATGGTTCGGGAGGTAGCTATGCGGAAAAAATTATGGGCAATCTTTCTTCCTCTTCTCCTCCATTGGAAAGAAGCAGATGGATAAAACCGACAGACGTATCCACTACATTGAATTTCATCAACAAGCTTTCAGACGACGCCACCATACGAACAAACATCAGTTACGAATATGCACACTCCGATTATCTCTACTCGGAGTCGGCGTCATATTACGACGGAGATTCCGACCTCGAAATCGTCACGTCAATGTCTCCTTCGGCAGCGTCGCACAAACCCTCTTTCTCAATAGAATACAGGCTTGACAGCGACAGACGCTTTATCCGCAACATCATAGAAGGGAAAGCGTCATTTTCCAACTACCGACTACCCGTCATAACTGGGACAAATTCCCTATCCCAAGTCCAGAACATGAAAGATTTCAACATCTCGGACAATTTCAACATAAGCTGGAGAAACAGAAAAATAAAGTGGATATTCGATTCCCATATACAGTTCAGTGCAAATCCCGAAGGACGGATTGACGTGTCGGGAGGAGAAAAACCGGGGGCGCACCTTTCGCAGACATCAAGAACATATTCATTCCATGCCATAGAGGAGATAAATGGCTGTTGGGAATACCGTCGGTCGCGTGTTTATTTCCCCATTACGTTGTCTTTCCGCCATGACCGCATCAATACGCAATTGGACAACAACGGATTCGGAGATGAGCCTATTTTTGCCGACAACAATTTGGCCGGCAATGAATTCAGATTGACATTTGCTCCAAATTATGAATATTCTTCCCGCTACAACCGATTTGTATTCCGTGCCGGAATCCCCTTGTCCTTGAGTCTTCAGGACTATGAAAACCATGGTTCTATTCCTTGCATCGACAGAAATACCAGGATTGGCTTCTCTCCATCCTTGTATGTCAACTATGACGCCACATCCAGATCAACATTCGGGACTACCTTTAATTTCAACAATTCGTATGGCGATATTCTTGACCTTTTGACCTCTCCCGTAATGACCGACTATCTGTCGATGAACCTTAAATCAGGAATAGTCTCACATAGCAGGAAACTTAACCTGTCATTGCGCTATAGCTTCAAATCGCCCTTAACAATGTGGAATTTCAGAATCAATACCGGTTATTTCAGAAGTTGGAATAATCTAATGCCTCAGCAATATGTATCTTCCGGGCTTATCGCAATTTCCAATTATCTATCTCCCAACAGTTCCGATGCATTCAAAAGCGACTTCACCATATCAAAACGATTCAAAGAGATAGATACGAAAGCTACTTTGACCGGATCATGGAGCCTTTCACGCAATAGGATTCAACAGAATGGCATGCTGGTAAAATATCATGGCAGCACTTTTACCGTCTCGCCTGTTCTTACCGCTAATCCTTTAGACTGGTTTGAGCTTGGGTATAATTTAAATTTATCGTTCACTACCTCCCATTTCCGTAATATCCGCAGGAGTTTCTCGTCACAGACCCACGACATTAGAATCAGCTTTTATCCCGGAGCGAAATGGGAGATTAATCTGAAATCCGACATAACAAGAAAGGAAATCTCCGAAAAGAGATACAAGACAATGTCATTGTTCGATGCCGGCACGGTGTTCAAACTCAAATCGCTGCGACTTGGACTTGAATTGCGCAACATCCTTAATTGCAAAGAGTATTCCTATACCGTATTCAACGGACTTGATCAGTTCTCATATTCATACTCTCTCCGTGGACGAGAAATCCTTCTTTCGCTAACCTTCATAAAATGAGGGACTGCAATTCCTCACATAATCGGCATTAAATTCATAAGGAATTGAGTCCTCTCTAAAAAGTGGACTCAATAAGTAGGTGTTCAGATTATTATTGAAGCAGCATCCATTACTATGTTTTGAGATGACCTACCGACGAAATTATAAGTTATTATGTTTGCACTTAAGCAGCAATCCGGCTTTTCAAGTGCAAACATAGTAATGACTTATATGTGTCTCATCATCTGTTTGTGGGGCTCTGGAGAGGTGTCGGGTATTCCTTTCTCTATCACGTATTTCTCGAATTCCTTGTAATCTCCCATAAATAAGTCGAGGTCCACTGATTTTTTGATTCCCCCAGCCTTCCCTTTTTCAGAAAATTGCCAAATCTCAAGATGAGGCACCCTCGGCTGAACCTCGGGATTATATCTTGCTATAAAGAAATCATACTCTTCAAATCCTTTACCTTTCAGATAGCTATTGTAGTAGGAATCATAAGTATAAAGGATTGGCTTGACTCCGTAATGCCGCTCCATGGCATCAAGCCATTTGTGGGCATACTCCACGGCGCGGTCGGCATGACGCTTCATCTCGCGGTTGTCAAGTTCCATATCAAGCACGGGAGGAAGGTCGCCCGGTTCGAGAACGGTATGCTCTATGAAATTCTTTATCTGCCCGTCGATGTCACTAAGTCTCAGGAAATGGTACGCTCCCCTTACTATTCCACAACGCTTTGCTTCTGCAAAATTACGCTTAAATGAATGCGCCACCCAATCTGCCCCCTCCGTGGATTTTACGATGGCGAAAAGCACCGGCTGAAGAAACGGCGACGACTTCAGTTCTCCCGTGACTATTCCGGCACTATCGGCATATAGCTCCAAATCTTCCCAATTTATATGGCTCTGGTGATTGGAGACATCAATGCCGTAGACGAGCTGACCCGTTTGATATTTGCTACCCTCCACGGGGAGAAGCTGCCCATCCTTCCATTGGCCGAAAGCCACTTCCCCTTTAGGAGATACAATCTTTCCAAGACCTTCCTTTTCTCCATTTTTCCAATATCCATGGTAGCGCACACCATTTTTGTAATGACAGCAACCATATCCGTCGGGCAAGTAATCCTTCAATCCTCCCATGTAGGTAAATTCCTTTCCAACTACAACACCCGACTTCAACTTGCCGTCATCCCAGTTTCCCTCTATAAGCTCGCCATTGGCCGTGATAAGCACGCCCTCTCCGAATGGCTCTCCCATTTTCCAATAGCCTGAAAATATCGACCCGTCGGCCAGTTGCTTCGTCACGTGGATAAACCCGTTCTGATAGAACATAAAATACACGAGGGACGCTATTGCCACAAGCAACGACATCACAAGAAACAATGATTGCATTCCAAATTTGCGTTTCCTATTTCCATCGGGTTTCTTCATATATTTCAGCAAATCATTATCAGCCTCCTTATTCATATCCTTCCCATAATTTTCTGAATCTTTCTGACTTTTCATAGCATAATTGTTCTTTGACACTTAATATCACCCCCTTCTCATTCCGTAACAAACCTATCATTAAAACAAGAAACCATCTCCGATTGCGGAAGACAAGGCCCCCGAACAGAGATGGTTTTGGATAAATTTAACAGAATAAAGCACGCCCTTCACATCGTTTTGCGAATCAGGCAGGATTAGAACGCGCGCTTACGCTATGAGAGATCTACCACTGTGATTCCCGCTCCTCCGAACCTGACATCCTCGTCTCGAAAATCCGCGACATTGGGATTTGAGCGCAATTGTTCCCTTATGAGAGTCTTTAGAATCCCGTGGCCGGTGCCATGAAGGATGCGAAGACGACTTGCATTAAACTGCACGGCGTCATCAAGGAAATACGTCACGGCCTGCAATGCCTCGTCAGCACGCATTCCTCTGACGTCTATTTCGTTTTTGAAATTCAATTGTCTTTCCCGGCTATCATTGCTCGTGGAGACAGATACGGTCATCAATGTCTCCGTGGCAGTGGGCTTGGGTTTCTGAGCGCCTTGAAGTTTGTCAAGCTCGACAATAGTGCGGAGCGCACCGAATGCCACCTCTGCCTTCTTGCCATTAATGCTGAGTATTTTCCCGACAACGCCTCCATTTGACATCCTCACATAATCACCGACAGAAAGCGCTTTCTTTCCGGGAACTGTTGATTCTTTCTTGGCTTTCCTCTCAGCTTCCGTTTTCTTGCTCTTATGGCGCAAGGGCTTAAGCACTTCGGGCATCTGCTCCTCGTCTGCATCCCTGTCAAGACCCTGCTTATATTCCTCAAGCTCCTTTCTAATCTGGCGTGTACGCTCTTTTTCTGCCTCCGCCTTACGAATTTCATGAATCGACCTCTCAATCCTGGCATTGGCTCCGGCAAGAATTTCCTTCGCCTCCTCCTTGGCGGCACGCAATATGGCTGCACGTTGTGCCTTCAAGTCAGACGCATTGCCTTCATACTCTCCGAGCAGCTTGTCGAGTTTGTGTTCCTTTTCCTTAATTCCCAGACGCTTGTTGGCCCAGTATCTGCGATCGCGCTGAATGTCGAGCAGGTATTTGTCCATGTTGACATAGTCGCTTCCGACGATTTCCCTCGCCCTGTCGATCACATCGCGTGGAAGACCCGTGTTGCGAGCAATCTCAAGAGCGAACGAACTTCCGGGGTTGCCTATCGACAATTGAAACGTAGGCCGCAAATGCTGTCGGTCATAAAGCATTGCTCCATTGACGAATCCATCTTCCGCCTCCGCAAAAGTCTTAAGATTCTGATAGTGGGTAGTGACAACGCCCATGCATCCTGTCTTTCCTAAATCAGTCAGTATTGACTGAGCAAGAGCCCCTCCAATCTGAGGTTCGGTCCCGGAACCCATCTCGTCGGCCAATATCATGGTCTTTTTGTTGGCATGAGTCAGAAAAAACTTCATGTTGGCAAGGTGTGACGAATAAGTCGACAAATCATTCTCTATCGACTGTTCATCCCCTATGTCGATGAAAATCCCGTCAAAAATTCCCATATGGGAGTTTGAATAAAGTGTTGGCAACATGCCGCATTGCATCATATATTGCACGACGGCCACTGTCTTCAGACAGACGGATTTGCCTCCGGCATTCGGGCCGGATATTATCAATATCCTACGCTCTTTATTGAGGTTGATATCAAGCGGCACGGGAGTTCTGCCTTGTTGACGAAGAGTCAGAAGAAGACCGGGATGTATCGCATGAAACCAATCCAATTCCGGATTTTTTTCCAATCTCGGCATCTCGGCATTCGTCTCCAATGCAAATCGCGCCTTGGCCTTTATAAAATCTGACTTTGCGAGGATTTTGCAACCTTCCGAAATCTCTTCGATGCAGGGCCTAATCAGATTGGCGATCGCAGTCAGTATTATCGCGATTTCCCTGCGTTCATCCATTTCAAGCTCTCGAAGCCTGTTTCCAGCCTCCACAACTTCTGCCGGTTCGATAAAGACAGTCTTGCCCGTAGCACTCTGATCATGCACGATTCCGCTGATGCTTCTCTTCATCATTGAGGAGACGGGAATCACCATTCGGCCATCGCGCAATGAAGGAGCCGCATCCTTATCCACGATCCCGTCCGCCACAGCCTTGTCCATCACCCTGCGCATCGCTCTCTGCATAGATCCGGATGCCGCCGTCATCGCCCGCCTGACTTCTGCAAGACCGGGCGACGCATTGTCTTTCACTTCCCCATATTTCCCTATACACCGATCGATTTCCTTTATTATCTCAGGGAATGAAGGAAGTTGGGAAAACTCATCACTAAGATAGGGATAGTTTGCGCCACCATCGTCGTCTTTCTTCATAAAAAAACGTCCTACCTCCGACATTGTCGTCAATGTCGCCGATAGCTTTTGAAGACGATCGGCAGCCATGAATGCCCCTGATGCCTTAATTTCAGACAGCCAAGGCACAACGTCGTAGACCCTTTCCTCCGGCATTTCAGAAGCCGCAGAGAGCAAAGACGACATTTCTGCCACGCAACAAAGTCTTCTTCTGACCTCCTCATAGCCGTCAGAAAACGCCATCCCTATGGCTTCCTCTTTGCCAAGTCTCGTTTCACACTTTTCTATAAGGATTTGCCTTATCTGGGAAAATCCTGTCTTGTTTTCAAAATCTTTAGGAAATATCACCTTTAGAAGTTGTTTAAACTTTTTACGCAAATGAAGTTGATTAAGGCTTTTTCCCTTTTTTGGGGAGCTCTTTTTGTTTTCCTCCGGTCTGTTCAGACCGGCAATGCCAAAATAGGCATGTCTCTTTCAAACAATATCTTATGGGGAATACCCGGATTAAACAACCGACTGAATATATTCTTTTTCTTGTTGGGGACAATCACGAGCTGAATATGCTCCTTTCTGACGTATTCATCAAATTCCTCTCTGAATGTCTTCGCCTGGAATATTTGCGACTTGAAATGACCCGTCGGGTAATTCTTGCTGAAAAAGTCGCGCAGTGCCTCCACCTTATCTTTTATGTTTCCAGCCCTATCGTTGACGGGAATCACGGTCATCTCAATGGCAGGATATTCAAACAGCCTCATCAATGTGTCGACGGAAATGATGTCTCTCTGGTCGAGATTACAGAAATATGCCACTCGCTTAATGGCATCGAGCGATATAAGCTCGGCGTTTTCCGGGAATGCAAAAACAGGCACCCTGCATGAATCCATGACTTCCGCGGTCACGCTCCCCACAAGATCCTCCTCCTTTCGGCTTTTCCCTCTCGTAGCCATCACGACAAGCGCTGGGGGAGTGAGCCGGCAGTATTCAAGTATGACCTCCTCCGGGATTCCTTCATTTGTCAGAGTAGAGAACCTGACATCGGGGATAGACCCTTCTTTCTGTTCTTTCTCTATCTTTTTTCTGAATTCCCGCATAAGTTTCTCGCTCTCGCTCCTCATATCTTTGTCGATCTCCATCTCTGCGACATCGTCCACCCCGTCGGAGTCGAGATTTCCGTCGTAAGCCATTCCTCCCATAAAATAGGGAGTTGCATATGCATTCATCACGACAGGATGCAATTGCAATCTGGCAGCAAGCTCAAAACCTATGCGACAAGCCGGAATGCTATAGGCAGAGAAATCTACCGGAATGAGAATGTTGCCACTGGCTCCAGTCATCCTCATCTCGACCCTCGCCGATGAATAATAATCTCCGCTTTCTGTGAGTTTAAGAGCCAATGGCAGGTCGCGCTCGTTGATTTTGACCCTCACTCCGGAAGCTATGTGGGTTCCGGTCAGCACAAGGCTTTCAAATTTCACCCCAATTCCGTGGCTTTCAAGAATCTTGCGCAGGGCGACAGCCCTATCATACGTATGAATAGCCAGTGTAATGAATCTTTTGTCTGCCATATAATTTTAATGTATTGTTTGAATAAGAGCAAACGGCGTCCCGGGGAGACCGGGACGCCGTTGTGTCGTGCGAATCAGTTCTCTTCTATAAGAACAAATCAAGCCTCGGCCTTGTTTTGCTCCTCAAGAATCTTGACAGCCATATCATAGATGGTGGTATCGTCGAGAACTACTAGACCTCCGTCCGGGCCCGGCTCTATATGCATGCCGACGTTCTTGCCGAATTGATAGTTGACGCCGCCGAAATAGTTGCGTACGGTCTGCACTGTTAGATTCAGCTCGTCGGCGATGCGATGTGTGGAACCGTCGGGCAAACTGTCTTTTAGTCTGCGAAGCTCGTTGAAGGTGATTGTCTTGCTCATAGCAGATGGTATTTTTTGAGGTTATACTTAAACGATTGACTATAAGTAACCGTCGATTATTATTTTATTGATTCCGGCAACAATTGCCTTTTCGAATGCTAATTTAGGCATTATTTTGCAATCTACCAAGAATTCGGCGAAAATATGTCATGTTTTAAAACATATTCTTTTTTTGACTGATTCCGGGACATGCCGCCGTCATTGAAAATCCATGGTTTTCCCGACGACTCAGCCCTCTTCTGAGCGACCATTCCTCGGATAAGTTTGCAAAGCCTGTCAGACAACTGCCATATCCGCTGCCGATACCCAGCCAATGTAGTCGCTGTTGAGCCTGACTTTATACCACGTGACGTTGCCCTCGGCATCCACTTCCTCTGAAAGCACTTGCACTTGACTTCCTTTCGTCAGAATCTGCGCCCTTTCTTTTGACGTTTCCTTTCCCGGCTCCGTCAGGAGAGAAACCTTGAAGGCGGTTATCACTCCGTTGGAGGAGGATGACATGGATTTTGCGCCCATGAATGCGAATATGACAAACACAAGGGAAATGAAGAAGCATACCATTCCTCCGAAAAATCCTACTTTCCGGATGACCACGCTTCTTGAGAATATATATATCGCCACCGCCGAGACAAAAAGAATGAAACAAGCCGCCCCAAGCACCGCCCAAAGATTCGAACCGACATTATCGGCAATTGAAGTCCTGACAGACTGAAAGAATGATGGTTCTTCAGGAGCCACACTCAGGCGCTTTCCTCTCTGTTCTGCTTTATTGGCATCCTCCACTCGGCTTTCAAGATACTTTATATTGCCATTGATCTCTTCATTGCGCGGACTGAGACGACGAGCCCTAAGCCAATGCAACATCGCGTGTCCGTATTCTCCATTCTGATAATAAGCATTTCCAAGATTGAAAAGCAGCGGCGCGGAGGTGCCTTCATTTTCCGCCACCGATTTATATATTTCAATGGCCTTGTCATAATTCTTGGCATTGTATGCCGAATCGGCCTCCGCAATCCTGTTTTCACCCAACGAAGGCAATGAGCATAGGAATAAGCCCAACAACAAAACCACTATCTTATTTTTCATTTCCATCATTCTTTTGTTGTTTAAAAGCGTCTTCAAGATTATTGATAACGTTGACTCCCTCATCGTAGACCTTGTCCATGCCGTTTTGGGCAGCTGAAGGAGCATACTTGGCAAATTCGCATTCATCAAGCAGATCCACCATTTCCTTTATGACTCCTTCACCAATGCCTCTTGCCTGCAAAGTTTCGCTGACGTTTTGACGGTTGAGCTCAGACGTAGACATCTTCAGTTTGTCGCCAAGATAACCCCACAGGGCAGCAAGCATTTCGTCATAGAAATGTTCTGAATCCTTTTTCCTCATGCAGTCGGAAGCCTTGCGAAGACGCATCCTCGCCATTTTATTAGCCCTTCGACTCCTGACGGCAAGCAAGTCGGCATTTGCCTTGAGGTAAGCTCTGTAATAAACAACCGCACCAAGAAGAATAAGAACCGGCAATATGAAGAAGAGCCAATATCCAAATCGTTTGACGAATGGGGTGTGGTCGAAGCTTAAGTTATCTCCTACAGGGAGAAGACGGGAGTCAAATGTCATTTTTCCTCTCGTCTGAGATTTTTCCGAGCCCTTGCCTTTGCCTACATTTATGGTGTAGCCCTTGGCTGTCGAGGTCTCATATTTCCCGGTCTGAGGATTGAAATATACAAGATCCACGGCCGGTATGCTGAACGAACCCGGCTCAAGAGGCATAAAACTATAATCGAAACGAGCCGTGCCACTGACGTTTGCACTCCCGACATTTGCCTTGACATCGGGAGTAGGGCTATAGACTTCCAGCTGAGGAGGATACAAAGCGTTAAGATCAGGAAGCTTCACGTATTTGAGATTGCCTGTGCCAGTCACGGTATATACGACAGACGCCGCCTGATTGCTCAGGAAATTCTGCGAAGGCAATGAAGAAGTCAGCTTAAACTGACCCACGCCTCCTGAGAAGTTTGTCGGGACAGGAGAAGGGAGCGGCTTGACGCTAATTACAAGGTCATTTGGAGCCACATTAAGTTGCAATGGTTTCGCGACCGACATACTTCCCCATATGGGATCATGATAGTATTCCCGCTCGTCGACACTGACAGTATACGTATTTCCTATCACCTTTAGCTGTCCCTGCATCTGTGGGAATATGATATATCTGGCTATAATGGCGGTGGCATAAGTCTTTCCATTATACGTCTCATAGTTAAGCGATGTTGAAACATCTTTCGACTCCTCCACTACAAAGCCTTCAAATTTAGGAGCAGAAGTGGCGCCAATGAATTTAATTGCGTCGTAGGTGGTATATAGTTTTACGGTGTAAACCAGAGCTTCTTGCTCATAGGAGCTTGACTTCGATACGTTAGCTTTCAAGAAGAGATTGCCGTCGCCCTTTCCGATAAACTTAGGGCCGTCTTCACTGTTATGTCTGCCTGGCTGCGAGGAATCAGCCTTCGGCATTCCCGGTTGTGACTGGGGCGCGGCCTGGCCAATGGCATAGGACACGGAGTTGCTTTTCACGCCTCCGACCGTCACAGGGCCGAACGAATAGCTACCCTCCTTTTCAGCCCTAAGCGTCAAAGTATACGTATAGCTATAGCTTTGTGTAGTCTTGCCGTTAACACTCGTAAAGCTTGATGATTGCCCGGTTCTGTCAAAATACATGACCTTTGCACCCGGCACCGATGATGGTTTCTGTGGAGCCGATTCCGTGTCGGAGACGACATACGTGATGTAGAAAAGGTCGCCGACTCCAATTTGCCGTCTTCCTCTGCCGTTTTCCACACTTAGCCTGACAGAAGCTCCATATGCCCCTATGCCGCTTAGCAGCAATAAAAACAATAGCAATATGTTGTTATATCGTAATTTCATTTGTCTAAATTCAGGTTCATCTGACTAATTAACACTTAAGAACATTGATATGCCTACACGTCGATAATCACAGGCGGCTGGCCGTCGCCTGAAGAGGAGTCGTCGACGAAAATCTTCACTTCCGGAGATTTTGCAACCTCATACTTCCCTGAAAAAGGGTTGAAATATGTGAACTCCATCTCCTTGACGACGTACTCACCCCCTTTCTTTGGATGAATCACGCACTCAAGCTCTATTTCCGAGCCAAGCTTCCCGGCTTTCACGTAATGCGACCGATCTTCAGTCATAGACTTGAACTGGATTTCAGGAGGGAAGGCTGAGCGAATATCCGGAAGAGGAGTATCCGTCAAATCTCCAATACCGGAAATGTTGACTGTCATCAAATAGTCTTCTCCCGCTCTAAGTTTCCCTTCCGGAGGAATAGACATAATCTCAAATTGGCCGACAGCACCGGAAAAAAAATCCGGTCTTCCTTTTTCCGGCAATGGACTTACCTTTAAAGTCACGTCGGATGCTTTCAGATTCATCGTCTCAAGTCTGTTTTGAACTGTCGCGCCCCAAAAGGGGTATTGCACCTTCACCATTCGGTCGAAGCCAATTTTATAGACACCTCCTTTTATGGAGTTCTTTCCTTTATTATTGACTCCGACGAAATATCTGTCAATGACCGCAGTGTAGTATTTATCTCCATCGACCACCACCTCCGTCAGGTTGTTGTCGGGAGCAGACCTTGAGTATGGCAACTCTCCAAAGTCGGGAGTTGACAATAATTCAACACCCGCAACAGAAGCCTCGGGACTGACAAGAGCCACCTCATATATCAGGCGCTCACCCTCCACCACATTTTTTCTGTCTATCCTGACCTCAAGATATGGCTTCAAATCCTTCCTTTTGCCAATAGCCCGGGAAGGGAAAACCGCCAACACCATCATAAGGCACGACAATATGTATAGACATTTGCTTCGCATATACGGGAATTTAATGTATCATCAAAATTTATAAGAATTTCACTTCAAACATCGGGTGCCCAAGGCTTCATCACCAGTTTTTACGCGATCTGTTTCTTCCGGTGCTCTTGTCTCCTTGATTTCCGGTGCCCATTCTTGAACGCGTCTGGTTCTCCTTATTCTCCATAGCTTTCAGAATCTGGTCGGCAGTCTGCTGATTTATGTCAGGCTGCTGATTTTTGTTTTCGTTCTTGTTTTGATCCTGTTTTTGGTCTTGATTCTGGTTTTGCTGGTTGTTTTGGTTGTTTTCCTGATCTTTGTTTTCGTCTTTATTTTGATCCTGATTTTGGTCTTTGTCGTCGTTTTTATCCTGATTATCATTTTGCATCTTCAGTTGGGTGATCCGAAGATTTCTCTTTGCAGCGGCATCGTCAGGATTGAGGCGAAGGGCTTGCTTATAATAGTCCAACGCTCTCTTATAGTCTTCAGAATTGAAGCATACATTGCCGAGATTATAGTTTGCTTTTGAAGCAAGGTCAGGCTTCCGGCTTCCCATTTTAGCCACCATTTCCATGGATGTGCATCCATTCTTCAGCACCTCTTTGGCAGCAGAAGTAGTGTCGGAAGGATTCGATCCGAGACGTATCTGAGAAAGGCCCAGATTATATCTGCCCGCCGCAGAAGATGGATTCATTCTCAATGCCTCCTGATATTTCTGCATAGCCGCACGATAGCGGCCGTCATTATATAGTTTGTTGCCCTCCGTGATGCAATTTCTCTCCTTTCTGTTGGATTCCACCTTCTGGGCCGACATTTCATTCGACATACAAGGCAAAACAAAAAGGGCAACAAGAATCAGTCTTATCAATCTTTTCATTTCTTTTCCTCCTTTTTGAAAAATGTGATTTTGTCAAGCCACCCAATTTTGCGGTCGAGCACGAATATATCCAACACGAGGAATCCAAGTGCGATCCAAGCGAAAATACCGAAAAGTTCGTCATGTATGGCAGAAAAGCTGGATTCGAGTGCGGTCTTCTTTACCGTGCCGAGTTGCTTGTCGAGCTCATTGAGCGCATCCTTGTTGGAGGCATTGACGTATATCCCTTTCCCGGCAGAAGCCACTTCAGCAGCAAGATCTTCATTAAGAACCGTCCTGACCGGCTCGCCGGTCTCGGGGTCAATGAGATAGCCTCCTCCTTTGATGGGGATGGGCACGGGCGTAGTGGACCCAAGCCCCACTACGTCAAGCTGTATGTCGTTTTTCGCCGCCGTTTTGGCAGCGTCCATGACGCTCTGCCTGTCTTCGAGATCTTCTGCGTCGGTTATCAGAATAATCGCCTTTCCAATCTTCTTGTCCTCACTAAAAGATTTCGTTGCCATGTCGATGGCGGCGGCAATATTTGTACCTTGGTTGTCAATCTGATACGGATCAATCGAATTTAGGAACATTTTAGCCGACACATAATCGCTTGTCACGGGAATAAGCGTATAGGCATCGCCGGCATAGACAATGAGTCCTACCCTATCGTTGTCAAGCCTATTGATCAATTTCTCAAGAACGAGCTTGGCCGTACGCATCCTGTCAATTCCGTTCTCTTCCCCGGTGGAAGAGGCGAGCATGGAATTGCTGGCATCGACGGCTATGACCACTTCAATGCCCTCCTTGACAGTCTTCTCATCCTTGACGCCTCCCCAAGGTCGTGCCAGGGCGATTATCATAAGTCCCAACGCTATCATCTGGAGCGTAATCTTTATCGGGGGTTTGTATGGAGAGACCTCGGGCATGAGAGGACCAAGCACCTTAATATTGCCAAACTTTCGCAAGTTCTTCCTCCTCGCATAGCGTGCCCAGGCATATAAAGCCACGAACGCCGGGACGAGCAACAGAAGGAGCAGAAGTTTGGGATATGCAAAACTGAACATTGCTGATATCAATTTTTATTTCAAAATAATCCGCGACGTCATGGTATGCGTCGCAATATCGTATACCGCATCAAAAGCATGAGACCGAGAGCGCACAAGGCTGCAATGAGCCACGGCATGAAGTTTTCATCAGTCAGCGTAAAACGATCGACATCGAGCACGGTTTTCTCAAGGTTGTCGATTTCGTCGAACACCTGCTGGAGCATCTTTTCATCTGTGGCACGGAAATATTTTCCTCCGGTCATTGACGCAATCTTCTTCAACGATTCTTCGTCGATTTTAGTCTCCATTGTCGTGGAAGAGAAGCCATAGGGGTCGGTGATCTGAATGGAGCCATTCGTGCCGACACCTATGGTATAGACCTTTATACCCTTTTGCTTGGCAATCTGAGCCGCCGTGCTCGGAGGGACATCGCCGGCGTTGTTCGTGCCGTCGGTCAGAAGGATTATGCTTTTGGATTTGGCCTTTCCTGAAGTGATTCTGTTGATGGCGCTGGTCAAGCCGTCGCCTATGGCCGTGCCGTCATTAAGGTCGCCCATTTCCACTTGACGTATGGCGTTCATGAGCGCTGCCCTGTCGTTGGTCAGAGGCATCAATGAAAGGCTCTCGCCAGCAAAGACCACAAGACCCATATTGTCGTTCTCCCGAAGATTGACAAATTTTGAAGCCACATCCTTGGCAGCCGCGAATCTGGTCGGATTGAAATCCCTGGCGCTCATACTTCCGGAAATGTCAAGCGCGATTACTATATCCGTACCCTCAATACGGGATGTGCGGAGATGGTCGTGGGTCTGAGGCCTGCACAATGCCACTATCAAGCACCCGATTGCAACAAGCTGAAGGGCAAAGCATACATGCATCGCTATCACTTTCCACGACAGCCTTACCTTGCCTATGGGGCCGAGAGAGGATATGCCCATCGACGGATTGGCATTATGCTGCTTCCAGACATACCAAGCTATCAACGGTATGAATATTAAGAATAGCCATAACAGGCCGGGAGTCTTCAACATCATTATCCAACCCCCTCCTTTCCTTGCTTGTTGATAATTTTACTATTCGGGGAACTTTCTTTGGAAACAGAAGCGGTCGTATCCGTATTGGTTTTATCCCCGTTGGCGTCGTCGTGGGAATCCGGCGAAGCAGTTTCTACGGGTTTTGTTTCCTCCACAAACCTCACAGCATTATCATATGCCGCGATATTGTCGGCAGGAAGCGGACGAACTTTAGCAAATTTCACAAAGTCGGCAACGTTCAGAATCTGACGAATATAATCTCTCTTGTCTTTGACGTCGCTTTCATAAAGATGATCCATAATCTCACGGCTGGTCATCTCCATAGCGTTGATGCCAAAACGTCGGTCGAGATATATTCTCAAAATATCCGTAAGCCTCGTGAAATATTCCTTTTCCATTCCTTGCTCCCAAAGCTTCTTGGCCTTAAGGTCGGTCAAATCACGCATGGCCACTTCATATGGACTGGGCTGCGGCTTTTTCTTCAATACCGTGCCCTCCTTCTTGTATCTCCTCATGGCCCAAATGAAAGCAATAATGGCAAGCAGGACAATCAACACCACCCACCAGAAATCAGCAAGCCAATCGGGGACAAAGTCAAAAAATTTCTTTCCCTCCGGCTCTGCTATGGGAGCAAACCCGGCGATAGGGTCATTGGCAGTGACCTTAAGAGGCACGACGTTAAGAGTAAGAGCATTCGAGCGGGCAGAATCACTCTCCGAAACATATACAAATTGAGGGAGACGATACGTGCCGGAATCAAACGACTGCAACGGCACCTTATAATTTATTTGTATCCTGCCGGATCCAAGCTCAACCGTATCGGCCTTATAAGAGGTGCGTAGTTCTATGCTGTCGCCACATATTCCGACATATCCCAACGCAGGGTCGACATTGCTGAACATCGGGAAACCGCCCGGCTTCCCTTTGTCTTGCACCACCTCAAGCCCGAGCATAGTCATGCTTCCCATCTGAATATTGACGGAATCAAGCCTGGCAGTGACAGTCACCTTCCCGAAGCTTTCGGCCCACATGAACATGCAGGCTATCAAAGCGAATATGGTCTTTATTCTTTGACTCATTTTTATATCCCTTTTATTGGAAATTTATCTGACAGTGGAGCGATTTCTAAACAACGCAAGCAATGCCTTGACATAATCCTCATCAGTCGTGATTGAGGCAAAATCCACTCCACATCGTCCCGTCGTTGAGGCGAGACGCTGCTGACGTTCATACCATGCCTTGTCGAATGCCTTCCTAACTCCGGCCGACGAAGTGTCGATCCAGCGGTCGGCACCGCTCTCCATATCCCTGACTCGAATCAATCCGACATCAGGCAAACGCGCATCCCGTTTGTCGTAGACCTGTATCGCAGCCAAATCGTGCTTGCGATTGGCTATCGACATGCTTGAGAAATAGTCGTGGTCGTCGATAAAGTCACTTAACAGAAAAGCAGAACAATGCTTTTTCAAGGCGTTGGTCATGAATTTGAGGGCAACGTCTATATTCGTGCCGCGACTTTGCGGCTTCATGTCGATAATCTCGCGAATGATCAGAAGGATATGTTTCTTCCCTTTCTTTGGAGGAATAAACTTCTCTATCCTATCGCTGAAGAATATGACTCCCACCTTGTCGTTGTTTTGGATTGAAGAAAAAGCAAGCGTGGCTGCTATTTCCGCTATTATCTCCTTTTTTTCATCTCCGACCGCCCCAAAATCGCTACTTCCGCTGACGTCGATAAGCAACATCATGGTCAGTTCGCGTTCCTCTTCATAAACCTTTACAAACGGCTTGTTATGACGCGCGGTGACGTTCCAGTCAATATCCCTAATATCATCGCCGGGCTGGTATTCCCTGACTTCAGAGAATATCACTCCGCGTCCCTTAAAGGCAGTGTGATATTCTCCCGCGAATATATTCTGGCTTAATCCACGGGTCTTAATCTCTATTTTCCTTACTTTCTGTAAAAGTTCTTTGGCATCCATAAACCATTATTACTTATATAAGCCAACCGGCAGGCTTTTTTACGTGCTTTATGCGAAAGCATCCACTAAATCCTTAAGGCACGACTACTTTGTCGAGAATAGCAGTCACCACCTCATCAGCTCCGATGTTGTTTGCTTCAGCCTCATACGACAAGCCAATCCTATGCCTTATGACGTCATGACACACGGCCCTGACATCCTCAGGAATAACGTAGCCGCGGCCCTGAAGGAAGGCATATGCCCTTGAAGCAAGAGCAAGGCTGATGGAGGCACGTGGCGATGCGCCATATGAGATAATGCTTTCGAGGTCTGACAGGCCGAACTTGGCCGGTTCTCTCGTGGCAAATACTATGTCGACGATATAATTCTCTATCTTCTCGTCGATATAGATCTTGCCTACTATGTTTTGCACTTCAAGAATCTCCTTTGGGTTGACAACCGGAACGATAGGGTCGAGCGCACCGCGGATGTTCTGGCGAATAATCGCCTTCTCCTCCTCCTTGTTGGGATAACCGATAACCACCTTTAAGAGGAAACGGTCGGTCTGTGCCTCAGGCAAAGGATACGTACCTTCTTGCTCAATCGGGTTCTGTGTGGCCATGACGAGGAAAGGCTTGTCAAGCTGAAATGTCTCGTCGCCGATAGTGACCTGTCGCTCCTGCATTGCCTCAAGCAAAGCACTCTGCACTTTTGCCGGGGCGCGGTTGATTTCATCGGCAAGCACGAAATTGGCAAAAATAGGACCTTTTTTCACTTCGAAGCTCTCATTCTTCACGCTATATATCAGCGTGCCTATAACGTCGGCAGGCAAAAGGTCGGGGGTGAACTGTATTCTATTGTACTTTGCATCCACAAGATTGGCGAGCGTCTTTATGGCGAGCGTCTTGGCAAGACCCGGAACTCCTTCCAGCAGAACATGCCCGTTGCACAACAAGGCTATGAGCAGGGAATCCACAAGATGTTTCTGTCCGATTATCCTGCGGTCCATTCCGCTGCGTATCATGCTCACAAAACTGCTCTTAGATGCAATCAGATCATTCAACTCTCTGATATTCACTGTCTCGTTCATATATTCTCTTTCTTATATTTTATGCCGTTTTTAGCTTTGATTTATTCAAATGCAAAAATAGCATTTATTAACTTAAAATTGCCAATTCTCTTTGTTAAATAATCTTCAACGATTTTAAACGTTATTAAAAGCATTCCATCCCTGTGCTTTGACCGGTATTTCAGCGCCGTCACGGGTCATCATCGCGCAGCCGAGTTCAGGCTTCGTGACGTAGCCAATCATTGTCACTCCTTTGATTTTCTCGACCTTCTCATTGTCGGTGATCGGCACAGTGAAGAGCAATTCGTAATCCTCTCCCCCATTCATGGCAGCCGTCACGAGATTCATATTAAATTCCTCTGCCATCAGGGCAGTCTGATAATCGATGGGTATGCGGTCTTCATATACCCGGCATCCGACTCCGGAGCTTTTGCAGATATGGAGCAATTCAGAAGAAAGGCCGTCGCTGACATCCATCATAGCCGTCGGGGTGATTCCATTTCTGTGCAATTCTTCGATTATATCTTTCCTTGCCTCAGGCTTCAGCTGACGTTCGAGAATATATTCCTTCCCGGCAAAATCCGGTTGGAAATCTTTTTTCCCGGCTGAGACCCTATTTTCACGTTCAAGTAATTGCAAACCCATATAGGCAGCGCCCAGGTCGCCACTAACGCATAAGATGTCAGTCGGCTTTGCACCGCTGCGTGTCACGGCTTTTCCTTGTTCAACATCTCCGATACATGTGATGCTGATGACAAGTCCGGTCACCGAAGCACTTGTATCGCCACCGACAAGGTCTACCCCATACGTCTCACATGCCAGTCTGATTCCGGAGTAGAGTTCTTCGATATGCTCCACAGTAAACCTACTTGAAACGCCGATACTGACCGTAATCTGACGCGGAGTGCCATTCATTGCATAAATATCGCTGAAATTGACTATTGCCGATTTATAGCCGAGGTGCTTTAAGGGCACGTAACGCAAATCGAAATGAATTCCTTCAAGCAGAAGGTCGGTCGTCACAAGCGCATCCTTTTCCCCGAAATTGAGCACGGCGGCATCGTCGCCCACGCCAAGCTTTGTTTCGGTGTTTTTCAAAGGCAGTTCTTTTGTCAGCCTTTCTATAAGACCGAACTCCCCAAGAGTCGATATTTCTGTCTGTCCTGTTTCCATAATATTACGCTACGGCTTGCAAATCCGCAAGGCAATCATTGCTTATAGCCGTACTGCAAACATTGTCATTTAATTTATCAAATGCGGGCAAGCATTTCCTTGATGATTTTAGTCATGATCGGCTGGGCTTTGATTGCAGCTTTCTGCACCTCTTCATGGGTCGGAACCTCCTTCACGTCCTTGCCTCCAAGGTCGGTGATAACCGAGACTCCGAAAACAGTCATGCCTGAATGATTGGCCACTATGACCTCAGGCACGGTTGACATTCCGACTGCATCACCTCCTATAATCCTGAAATACTCATATTCAGCAGGAGTCTCAAATGTCGGGCCAGGCGTGCCTACGTATACACCGTGCATAAGCCGAATCCCCTCCTCTCGTGCTATGTCGTCGGCCATGGAAATGAGACCGCTACTATAAGCCTCGGTCATGGCAGGGAAACGCGGCCCGAGTTCTTCGTAATTTTTGCCTCTAAGTGGATTTTCCGGGAAGAGATTGATATGGTCGGTTATCACCATAACGTCTCCAACTTGAAACTCCTTGTTCATTCCTCCGGCTGCATTGCTGACAAAAAGGCGATCGACACCTAATTGACGCATTACCCTTACAGGGAACGTCACCTGTTTCATGTCATATCCCTCGTAATAGTGGAAACGGCCTTGCATTGCCATGACGTACTTGCCGCCAAGATTTCCAAAGATTAATTTTCCGCTGTGTCCTTCCACAGTCGAGACAGGGAAATTCGGAATCTCTTTATACGAAAGTTCCTTCCTAATGTCTATATGATTGACGAGATCACCAAGACCCGTGCCGAGGATGATGGCTATCTGTGGCATCTCTCCTACTGATTTCTTTATAAAATCGGCAGTTTCGCGTATTTGTTCAAGCATTGTTTTTTCCATTTTATCTAAATTTTGGGAATTCCAGCTAAATCTAATTCTCACCGAAGGCACAAGGCGGGAAGACGCCCTTGCTGCAATCGAATGCTCTCCGGACCTTAGGCCTAACATTCATGGCATTAACATTATGTCAGGATCCAACCCATTCTAATCAATAAACACAATTGAGGGCGATATTGTTGCCTCTATTCTATCGCGCTTTTCAACTCCTCGATAAAGTCTTTGTCGTCGATGCCGTTGATCATCTTCACCGTCACGGGGAGATAGAAAGTGAAGGGCTTTAGAGATTGAGGGAAATAAGGGTTGAAAGCCAGCCTGACAGCATCCTTCTCAGTCGTGATGATGATTTTGCGCACCCCGGGCAGACTTTTGAATTTTTCTGAGATTGCATCTATATCCGCACGTTTGAAGTCATGATGATCGGGGAAATGATCCACTTTGACTTTGAATGGGTAATTTCTGAAATAACGCACGAAATAACGGGGATGGGCGATACCTGTCAGGAGAAGCACCCCATCTTCCGGCCCAAGCATATTGAGGTTGACCTGATACGGAGCGTCGTCGGTGAAAACGGGTTTTAAAGCGCCATACTCATATCTGGAGAAAAAAAGCTTCTGATACTTCATAAGATCGAGATCTTTGGATACGATCCGGAAATTGATTGGCATCAAGTCGTCGGGGCATTTCGTCACCACTACCATGTCGGCCCGGTTCTTCTGGCGCATGCTCTCGCGAAGCCTTCCCAGGGGAAGCAGCTTATCCTTATAAAAGGGTCTGACATACTCAGTCAGCAGCACCGACACTTTAGGTTTCACCCATCTATGTTGGAATGAATCGTCGAGCACGATCAGCTGAAGGTCGGGAAACAGCTTTGTAAGCTCAATTATTCCCTTGCGCCTGTTCTCACAAACCGCAACATGGGCCTTCATGCCGAATTTTTGATACACCTGAAAAGATTCATCACCGAGGATTTCCGGAGTGCTTTTAGAGTTGGCAAGCACAAAACCTTTGGTCTTGCGCTTATACCCCCTGCTCAGCACGGCAACATTATAGTCGGCCGCCAACCGGCTGACTATATACTCCACATGCGGTGTCTTTCCCGTCCCGCCTACCGTTATATTACCGACTCCGATTATCGGGATTTCAAATTCCTCTTCCCTGAAAAATTTAGTGTCGAAAAGCCAGTTCCTGATCCCCGTGACTGCTCCGTACAACCAGGAAAGAGGGGTCAGCAGACCTACCATTATTTTATCTTTTGTAGTCTTCACCGCTTTTCAATTTATATTTGTTGTTACTCCATACTAATTCTTAAATCCCTCTCAGAACGCGATCCTGCCGAATTCGACATCTATGTAAGGCATTCTCGCCATTACAGGCTTTTGCTTGAAAACTGTCATAGCAAATTTAGCGGCAAGATATTCATAATCTCCCTCTAAAGCCTTTTTCATAGTCTCCATGGCAGTCATGTTGCCCAATTCGGGAATCATGTTCCAAATGTCGTCTTCGAGTGTCGGGTATTCCGCAACGTCGTACGATTCCCCGAGTTTTGCTTTTGCCGCCACCCAGCGATAGGCGTCAGCCGTCGACCCGAGAGCATCGATCAAGCCAATCTCCAAAGCCTTTTCAGCAGGCCAAACCCGACCTTCGCCGATAACCCTAACTTTCTTCTCATCCATTTTCCTTCCTTTGGCGACACGCGCAACAAACGTGTCGTAGCCACGCTCAACATATTTCTGCATCGCGGCAAGCTGCGTTTCCGACATCGGGTAGTAAAGATTCGGGAAATCTGCCTCTGGATCGGTGTTGACTGTCTGGGGATTGACTCCCAGTTTTTCCGTCAAGCCCTTGGCATTTGGGATAAGGCCAAAGATGCCTATACTTCCGGTGATCGTCAATGGATCGGCGAAAATACGGTCGGCTCCACACGAAATCCAATAGCCTCCAGAAGCAGCGTATGCTCCCATAGAGACGGCAAACGGTTTGCCAGTGGATTTAAAATAATCCAGAGCCTCCCCTATCTGAGTGCTACCGTAGACTGCACCTCCGGGGGAATTTACCCTCAGCACTAGCCCCTTGACATTATCATCCTCCGCAAGCTTGACAATTTGGGGCACCAATCTTTCGTAATTGATTGTCCCGGAGCCTCCGCCATCGACGATTTCTCCGGAGGCATACAATACGGCCACTTGATTTTTCGATGAGTAAGCCTTGCCCCAATCCGTCTGCGAAAGCATTGAGGAGACAGAGACGTATTTCAGATCGTCCTTATCCTTGCCTATGGTTTTAGCCACGATGCTATCCATGCTTCTCTCATATACAAGCATATCAACGAATCCGTTTTTCTTGTCAAAATCCGCCGACTGCGTAAATATAAAATCCTTAGCCACTATCGAGTCAATTCTTTCCGAGCTAAGGGATTTGCGGGATGAGGCTATGTTTTCCCTGATTACCCTCCACATGGAGCCATAAAGCGTATCAAGCTGCGCTCGCGCCGGCTCGCTCATTTCCGTCATAGTGAATGGTTCGACGGCGGATTTGAAAGTCCCGACCTTAACAACCTGAAACGTAATGCCCAACTTATCGAACAAACCTTTCAGATAAAGGTTGGTTCCTCCAAGCCCCTGCAACAGCAACATTCCTGCGGGATTCATGCAGACAAGATCAGCTGATGACGCCACATAGTAATCCCCCGTGCCCATATTGCCTCCATAGGAAATTATCTTTTTCCCGCTCTTCTTAAAATCAAGCAGGGCGTTTCTGAGTGCATTCAGAGTTGCTGGAGATGCAAGCACTCCATTGCATTTAAGATATATTGCAGAGATGTTTTTATTCTCCTTTGCCTCGCCAATTGCCGTCACAAGCGACGATAGATTCTGAGGGCGTTTGATGTCTCCTTGCAGCAAAGAGATATAATTGAGGTCTACAGGAGATTCCCGTTCATCTATCTGACCGAAAAGTTCCACCACCATTACGCTGCCTTTAGAGACAGACTCCTTGCTGGAAGAATTAATCCCCAATTTCGCAACGAGACCTATACAAACTATCGTCGCCACCACTCCGAACAGCACCAGAGCGATCCATGCTCCCACAAAAGAGGAGAGCGTGTTCATGAAAAATCTCTTCAACATATCCTTATTTCGCGTTAAAGTGATGCTATGACCTTCTTTATCTCTTCTGCAAGCTCGTTAGCCTTATCCATAGTGGACGCTTCGCTATAAATCCTGATGATAGGCTCCGTGTTCGACTTGCGAAGATGCACCCAACTATCGGGGAAATCAATCTTCACACCGTCGATATCCGTGATTTTTTCAGCCTTGAATTTCTCTTTTACGGCTTCAAGAATAGCGTCGACATCAATTTCCGGCGTAAGTTGGATCTTATTTTTTGCAATAGCATAGGGAGGATAGCCGGCCTTAAGCTCGCTCACCTTCTTCCCCTCCTTCGCAAGAAGGGTCAGGAACAAAGCGACTCCGACAAGCGCGTCGCGACCATAATGCAATTCGGGATATATCACTCCACCGTTGCCCTCACCGCCAATGACGGCGCAGGTGTCTTTCATTTTCTTGACTACGTTGACCTCCCCGACGGCAGCGGCTGAATAAGAGCAACCGTGCTTTTCAGTCACGTCGCGAAGAGCACGCGAACTGCTGAGGTTGGAGACCGTAGAGCCGGGAGTCTTCGACAACACATAATCCGCGACAGCGACAAGAGTGTATTCCTCTACAAACATCTTCCCGTTTTCCATGACGATGGCAAGACGGTCGACATCAGGATCCACTACAAACCCGACATCTGCAACGCCTTCTTTCATTAGGCCCGATATCTGGGTAAGGTTCTCAGGTATGGGTTCGGGAGTATGTGCGAATTTTCCAGTAGCCTCGCAGTTGAGTTCCACTACATTTTCCACACCGAGCCTTCTCAACAACTGAGGGATGACTATTCCCCCTACGGAATTCACGGCATCCACAGCCACTGTGAATCCGGCTTTTGCTATGGCATCGCTATCCACAAGCGGGAGATTGGCCACCATCTCAATATGGCGCATTGCCCATGTCTCGTCTTTGTATTCATGTCCGAGCTTCATGACATCGGCAAATGTGTAATCCTCTTTCTCCGCTATTGATATGACCTCCTTGCCCTCGGAATCGGAAAGGAATTCCCCTTTTTCATTAAGGAGCTTCAGGGCGTTCCATTGAATAGGATTATGGCTCGCCGTGATGATTATGCCTCCGTCAGCTCCGACTCCGGTCACGGCAAGCTCTGTCGTGGGAGTCGTGGCAAGACCGATATTAATTACGTCGAAACCCATCGACATCAATGCTCCCGCCACGAGATGGCAGACCATCTCTCCCGACAGACGGGCGTCACGGCCAACCACAATCTTAGATGCCGACGGATTATGCCTGCGTATGAACTCCGCGTAAGCAGACGTGAACTTTACAATATCGACGCCACCAAGGCCGTCGCCACTGCGGCCTCCAATTGTGCCGCGTATGCCTGATATGGATTTTATGAGTGACATTTGTATGCTTGTTTATAATGGGGGATTTTTCGTTTACTTATGTTGATTGCAATAGGTGGCAATCCAAGCTGAGGAGCCTAATCTTTAATATTCAGGTTTGAAATATCTCAGATTGATGATATATGGGAGGCAGTTGGATTGGTCGGTTTTAAACCCATAGTAGCTTCTAAGCACGAGATTGACTTCACTGTTATATCCAAAAAACTCCAGGGGCATCTGAATACCCGTGCCCCACATGATGGAATTCGTGATATATTTGTCTTCATAAATGAAATACGGATTGCCCTGAAAGCTTCCTCCAAAGTCGTTGGAATTTCCCTCCTCCTCAGCCTCGCCAGTCTGATATAGAGTCAAAAGGTTTTTACGGGTAAAGCGGAAATAGACCATATCGCCCTCCTTCACCCTGCTGTCGGAATCGCCTTTGCTTATCACTTGCATATATACATATCCGTCTTCATCAAGCCTATAGAAAGGGGCGTCGCTCCCGGTCTCGAAAGATATGGAGTCGGCAGGAATCTCAAGAGCGACCTTTTGCTCCGCGAGAAAGGAGTTGACTGCCTTCTCCTCCTCACGCAACATTTCGGAATAGCTTTGTGTCTTTTCACAAGAAGCAAACCCTATGGACAACATGGCCACAAGAAGAAGGGATATTTTTTTGAATTTTCTTTTTTTGATGTCGGTCATTGTTTTTTGATTTATATCAAGGCTCTTAGCAATCTTCAAAAAATAATTTTTTAGATTACCTTGAAGCCCGTTCATGTTTTCTGTAATTTTTTGTTTTCTTTCGGGAGATACTTATCGTAGTTATTCAGATTCTCAACAAGAAGGTTCTTGCAGTCTTCGAGGGTGCCGTAGTATTCTCCCCCTGCAGCCTGCAAATGGCCTCCGCCGCCATATAGATCCTTGCATATTTCAGAGACCGGGAATCCGTCTTTGCTTCGAGCCGAAACTTTCACACAGTCGGAATCCTCACGCATGAAGATACTGTAGACTATGTCTTTCACCTCAAGCGGACGGTTGACGAGACCTTCGGTATCGCCTCTGTCGTAATGAAACTTATCAAGATCCTCTTTTGAAAGGGCAATCAACGAGCATCGATGCTGTTGGAACACTTTCATCCTCTCAGAGATGGCAAACGCTTCGAGCTTAAGGCTCCAATAGCTTCTCGTATTCAAAGCCTCGCGGACAATCATCTCTTTATCGACACCCTTTTCAAGAAGATGCATAAGGATTTCATAGAGATCGGGATGCTTGCAATTCACCGTAAAATTGCGGGTGTCGGTGATTATGCCTGTCAGCAACGCCGTGGCACAATCTTTCGTCACATCTCCATATAAACCCATGGCGGCGATTATCCTGAAACACAGTTCGCACGTCGACGACATGTCGGGATAAGACAACATAATGTCGGCAAATGAATCAGGCTCCTGATGATGGTCGATCAGCACCTTTCTGGAATGTGCCCCCTGGATCAGCGGAGCCAGACTGTCCTGACGCGACGGAGTGTTGAAATCGCAACATATTATGACATCGCTCGCTTCCACAGTTGACTCGCAATATTCCTTATGGCAGGTATAGACCGCCATTTCCTTGAATCCCGGCAAGAATGCCAGGGTATAAGGAGCCTTGTCGGGGATTATGACAGTGGCCTCTTTCCCGAGAGACCTAAGGAGATGCCAAAGTCCGAGAGTGCTGCCTATCGCATCGCCGTCAGGACGGACATGGCAAGTGAGCACAAACCGTTGCGACTCCGAAATAAGAAGCCGCAATTCCTTTGCTTTCTCTGAATCAATCAATTTATCCATAAATTGAATCTGCGTCAATGTGCCTTTCCCAATACGCGGACATTCCCTTTGTTGTTTCGCAGGAAACCCTTTATCAGGGCACATTTTCATTTTCAAGCCACAAAGATACAAATTATCTCGCAAATTCTGCCTAACTTTGTATTCAAATTTAGTTAATTAATGTAAGCAGGCTGTCTCCAAAACTCTACAGCGTCGGGGATTCGCCATGCCCAATACGATATCATCATGCATACAACTGACGAAAAACTTGATGCCTTCCGACGTTTTCTCGACGTGCTCGACACCCTGAGGGAGAAATGCCCGTGGGATGCAAAACAGACAAACGAATCGCTTCGCCCAAATACGGTGGAAGAGGTCTACGAGCTTGCCGACGCGCTAATGTCTGACAATGTCGACGATATTAAAAAGGAACTTGGCGACGTGCTTCTCCACGTGGCCTTCTATTCCAAGATTGCCTCCGAAAAAGGGAGATTCGATATTGCCGATGTTTGCCAATCCCTCACGGAAAAGCTTATATTCCGTCATCCCCATATTTATGGCGACAAAAAAGCCGACACGGCGGATCAAGTGGCTCAAAACTGGGAACAGATAAAGCTTAAGGAAAAGGGAGGCAACAAGACAGTGCTTGCCGGAGTGCCCGCCGCCCTACCCGCCCTCATAAAGGCAGACCGAATCCAGGAAAAAGCGGCCAACGTCGGCTTTGATTGGGAAGCCAAGGAACAGGTGTGGGAAAAAGTGAAGGAGGAGATCAATGAGGTGGGACAGGAATTGGCTTCGGGAAACAAAGAAAACATCGAGGGGGAGTTTGGCGATCTTCTTTTCGCCGTGGTCAATGCCGCAAGACTTTATGGAGTGAATCCTGAAAACGCCCTTGAACGCACTAACAGGAAATTCATCTCACGCTTCAATCATATAGAAGCGAAAAGCCGTCGGCTTGGGAAAAACCTGAAAGACATGACTCTTCATGAGATGGATGAATTGTGGAACGAAGCCAAGTCCCTGGAATGATACTCTGCATAACCGAGAAACCAAGTGTAGGCCGCGACATAGCCAACGTGCTTGGAGCCACCGTGAGGCGTGACGGATATATCGAAGGGAACGGATATTGCGTCACGTGGACCTTCGGACATCTCTGCTGTCTTAAGGAGCCCCATGATTATTTTCCCAATTGGAAATTATGGTCGCTGTCGGCTCTGCCTATGATTCCCCCGCGTTTTGGAATCAAGCTTATCGAAAATGATTCATATAAACGGCAATTCAACGTCATAAGCTCCCTTATTGAGCAATGCGACGAAATCATAAACTGTGGCGATGCCGGGCAAGAGGGGGAGTTGATCCAAAGGTGGGTGATGCAGAAAGCCGGGTGCAAGAAGACGGTCAAAAGGCTTTGGATCAGCTCGCTGACCGACGATGCCATCCGCGAAGGATTCAAAAATCTTCGTCCGGAATCAGATCTTGAGCCACTGTATACCGCCGGACTCTGCCGAGCAATAGGAGACTGGGTGCTCGGAATGAATGCCACCCGACTTTTTTCATTGAGATATGGCACAAACCGCCAGGTGCTTTCCATAGGAAGGGTGCAGACCCCTACCCTCGCCCTTATCGTCAATCGGCAAATGGAGATTGAAAATTTCAAGCCCACCGACTATTGGGAATTGAAAACCTTGTATCGAGATACACTTTTCTCCGCATCCGGCAAGAATTTCGACAATCAAGAAAAAGGAGAGGAAGTAGTGGCGAGATTGAAGGATTTCCCTTTCGTAGTGACAGATGTCTCTAAGAAAGCCGGCAAAGAGGCTCCACCTCGTCTTTTCGACCTGACCTCACTTCAGGTGGAATGCAACAAGAAATTAAACCTTGGGGCAGAAGAAACCTTGTCGACGATTCAAAGCCTGTATGAGAAAAAGGTAGCCACGTATCCTCGTGTCGACACCACGTATCTGACCGACGATATGTATGGCAAGTGTGGCGGCATTCTTAATTCCCTCAGGGACTACCAGATGCTTATGACGCCGATACGTGGAAAAAAACTCAGGAAGAGTAAAAAGGTGTTCGACAATTCAAAGGTAACCGACCACCATGCCATAATTCCGACAGGGCAACCTCTTCCCGACACCCTTTCAAAGACCGAACGGGACGTCTTCAACATCATAGCGCTTCGCTTCATATCTGTGTTCTTTCCCGATTGTTCTTTTGAGCAAACGGTCGTCAACGGCAAAGTCGACAAAATCGCATTCAAGGCCACCGGCAAGGTTATTCTTGATCCGGGCTGGAAAATGGTCTATGCCGCTGACAAAAAGACTGACGAGACAGAAAAAGAGGGGGATGACGACAACTCCTCCATTCTTCCTGCGTTTAATAAAGGTGAGGAGGGACCGCATTCCCCGAGACTGGTGAAAAAGACCACCCAACCACCAAAGTATTTCACGGAGGGAACGCTTCTTAAAGCCATGGAGACCGCCGGGGCAATGGTAGACGATGAGGAGCTGCGGGAATCACTAAAGGCGAATGGCATCGGCCGACCTTCAACCCGCGCATCCATCATCGAGCTGCTATATAAACGTGGCTATATCTGCAAGGAGAGGAAATCCCTAAGAGCCACTCCTGCCGGGATAGAACTCATTTCTTTAATAAAAGAGGAACTTCTGAAAAGCGCCAAACTGACAGGCATCTGGGAGGGACGGCTAAGAAAGATCGAACGTAGGGAATATGATCCACAGGAATTCATCGCCAATATAAAGCAGATGGTGGCAGAAATCACTCATTCCGTCATGCACGACCCTTCCAATAGAAGGATTACTGCCGTGCTTCCCTCCGAAGAGAAAAAGGAAGCTCCGAAAAAAGCTTCCAAACCACGCAAATCTTCTTCAGCCAAAGTAAAAGGGAAGACTGACGACAAATGAATGCCCGAAGGCGCGATCGCAAATATCAACACTAATAAAATATGTCAACAACGACAAATCTTATAATCCAATACATATTCGTGGGTCTCGTGATTATCGGGGCTTTCATCTGGATTATATGGAAATTAATCAAACTCAATAAAAAAGGTGGCGGATGCTGTGGATGCGACCTTGCGGATGCCTGCAACAAGAAAAATCTTAAAATGAAGCCCCCAAAGGATTGTTGTGGCTGACGTGCCTTCCGGTCTTTTTTTATGCGATAAGCTGAACTATCTACTCAGTATCAAAATATAGCAGTTATGAAAACAATGAAAATCTGGAACAATGAAGCTTCCGACCGACAACTGTCGGAGATATGCCGTGACCTTGAGAACGGGCAAACAATGATAATGCCGACCGACACACTATATGGCTTGGCCTGCGATGCCCTCAATCCCAAAGCGATTGAGAAGATATGCAGGCTAAAGGGGATAAATCCCGACAAGACAAATCTTTCAATCATCTGTTCGTCGATATCAATGGCTGCCGAGTATGCCCGTTTTGACAACTACGCATTCAGACTGCTAAAAGATCTCACTCCCGGGCCATTTACATTCCTATTCAGGTCAGCCCCCACTCTTCCCAAAGCTTTCAAAGGAAGAAAGACAGTCGGGATCAGGATTCCCGATAACAAACTATGCCATGACATCGTGGAAAGGCTCGGCCATCCTGTCATGACAACCTCCATAAAATACACCGACTCCGATTATGCCATAAGTCCGGGCTTGATATCAGAAGCCTACGACAACATGGTGGATTTCTTTTTGGAAGGTGAAGATGGCGAAACCGAGCCCTCCACCATAGTGGATTGCACCGGACGTGAACCTGAAATCGTGCGCCAAGGGAAAGGGATTTTGGAATAATCCGGAAATTTTGTTGTCTATTACGCTAATTTTGATTAAATTTGCAGTCAAATTCATAGAACAACATCACTATAAGAATCTATAATGAAAAAAAGTGCTCTTCAAAGAGTTAGAGCTGAGTATCAGCCTAAGCTCCCCAAGGCCCTTCAAGGCCCCGTGAAGTTGAAAATCGGCGAGGCTACCCAGTCTGTTGCCGACCAGGAAGAGATAAAGAATCTTTTCCCCCATACATATGGACTGCCTATCGTAGAATTTGTCAAGGAGGAACATCCTGAGAGAGTGGAAGAGCCGTTTAATGTCGGCATCATCCTTTCCGGAGGTCAGGCCCCGGGCGGACACAACGTTGTCAGCGGCATTTTCGACGGCATCAAGAGCCTCAACAAGGAAAACCGTCTCTATGGCTTCCTTATGGGTCCCGCCGGATTCATCAACCACCAGTACATGGAGCTGACAGCCGGTTACATCAAGGATTTCCGCAACACCGGCGGCTTCGATATCATCGGCTCAGGACGTACGAAACTTGAGACTCCGGAACAATTCGAGTCAGGCCTCAAGGTTCTCAAAGAGCTTAACATCAAAGCCCTCGTCATAATCGGAGGAGACGACTCCAACACCAATGCCGCCGTCCTCGCTGAATACTACAAGAATATCGGAGCCGACGTGCAGGTGATCGGCGTTCCCAAGACCATCGACGGCGACCTCAAGAACGAATGGATCGAGACCTCATTCGGTTTTGACACGGCATGCAAGGTCTACAGCGAGGTAATCGGCAACATACAGCGCGACTGCAACTCGGCAAAGAAATACTACCACTTCATAAAGCTGATGGGACGCTCCGCTTCCCATATCGCCCTTGAATGTGCATTGGAGACCCAGCCCAACGTCTGCATCATTTCAGAAGAAGTGCTCGCAAAACGCATGACACTCGACAACATCGTCAACTATCTCTGCTATGTTATCGCCGAACGTGCGAAACTCGGTTGGAACTTCGGGACGGTGCTCGTTCCTGAAGGCCTCATCGAGTTTATCCCCTCTATGAAAGACCTTATCTCTGAGCTTAACGACGTGCTCGCTTCCCACGGTGAAGAACTTGAAGGACTTGAGGAGACTGCCAAGCTTGAAAAAATCCATTCATTCCTCTCCGGAGCAAACGCCGATCTCTATAAATCTCTTCCGAAGGCTATCGCACTTCAGCTTAGTCTCGACCGCGACAGCCACGGCAACGTGCAGGTTTCTCTTATCGAGACCGAAAGCCTGCTTAGCGAGATGGTGGAGAAGAGACTTGAGGAGATGGCAGAGGCAGGCCAGTATTCAGGCAAGTTCAGCGCACAGCACCACTTCTTTGGCTACGAAGGACGCTGCGCCGACCCTACAAACTTCGACGCTGACTATACGTATGCTCTCGGCTTCAATGCGGCAATGCTGATCAACTCCGGACTGACGGGCTACATGAGCTCCGTGCGCAACCTCACAGAGAAGTCGGAAAACTGGATCGCCGGCGGCATACCCATCACCATGATGATGAACATGGAGAAGCGCGCAGGAAAGATGAAGCCTGTAATCCAAAAGGCTCTCGTCAACCTCAACGGACGTCCATATCTGAAATATGCGTCCATGCGTGAGACACTCGCCCTCAACACTCTCTATCAGTATCCAGGCCCGATTCAGTATTTCGGTCCATCCGAAGTCTGCGACCGTCCGTCGATGACGCTGCTTCTCGAGCATAACAAGGAGATTTGATCCTCATCTTGATATAATTTAGTGGAGGCTTCGGCAATAATTTTCCGAAGCCTCCTTTTTTCACCTAAATGCTCATCGAGAGAAAGAGGCTGCGACAAAATAGATAAATCACAGGAAAATACCAGAGGTTGTAGGGGTATACCTTTGGCATATTGTTGGTTGACAGACGAGTAAAGTCCAACATGCCTAAGGCATGTCCCTACAATATTCTTTTGATACAGCCTCGTTAATAAGCTGGAGATTTAATAATCAGACATCTTTCAAAACTTTTAAATATTAGAGATTGTCTAAAAATTAGTGCGAAATAATGTTATTAGGCATAACAAACCCTCAATCAGAGTGTTGAAGGAGAA
>VSPO01000090.1 GCA_009775375.1 Muribaculaceae bacterium
GGCGTCCGGGACGTGGGCTGCGTGCCGGGGAAAGACTCTTCTTTCCTGTTTCCGGGGGCAAAGTTACTGCCTTATTTCCGGGGGCTATTGTTATTTTGAGGAAAACGAACGAAATAAATTGTGCGCTTTGCGCAAAGTAGGAAGGATTTAGAAGGATGGATTAAGTAGGAAATATTATGGAGCTGGATTCTATGCCATATAACCACCTCGCAAAGTTCGAATTACCTGATGGCTACGAATTATTTTCATCATAATATAGACATCCCTGACAGCGATTTGTCGGGGATGCCATATTCGTTATCGGATGAATTATACTATTGCAATAAGGTCAACTTGAAGTTGTAGTTCGTTGTTTCATTTTTCGGGATGAGCTTGGTTTGCAGAAATGGTTCTGCCGGACGGCCATTAATCCTTATGGACAACTCGCCACCGCCCACTTTCTCAATAGACCCGGTGGCAGGATTTATAATCAGATCAGGGATTTGCAGACCTTCAAGCAATTGTATGCCGTTGTTCGTGGCATTCTTCAAGTCCTTTGTCGGATAGAAAAAAGTCTAGTTGCCAATAATCTGATTTTCAGGAGCCGTCACTACTACTTCTCTAAGCTCACGTGACATATCCAAAGAGTCCGGCAACTCGCTCTGCGCGACAGCATTTAGTGATGCTATCACGTATAAGAACAATATGCCAATGTTTGATCTCATGAACTTCGTGTTTATTATCATCGTGAAGCTGCTTCTATTGCATGGAGATATATTGCTTTAGTGCTTCGACATATTCCTCGAAGGCATTGCGGCCCTCCGGGGTTATACGGGCGGTGGTTCGTGTTTTCTTCCCGACAAATCCTTTCGTAATGGAGATATATCCGGCTGCGGAAAGTTTGTCGAGCTGCACGCTCAGATTCCCTGCTGTCGATTCAGTTTTCTCCCTGAGATAGACGAAATCGGCTTCCTCCACATTCATGAGAATCGACATTACGCCCAGTCTCAGCTGAGAGTGCAGTAATGGATTCAGCTCCTTCATGATTCGCGCTTTGCTTTCGAGTTAAGAATATGGCCGGGAACAATCATCATTGCAGTGAAAGCCATGATGAAAAGCGGCATGAACCAAGTTGCAATAAGCGAAACGTGTGCAGAGATACAGCAGGTGGTGAAAATCCCTGTTAAAAGTCCTATACCCCCACCAACAATGAGCGATTTTTCTTTGATGACCAGCCCTTGCATGACTTCAGCCATAGGAACAATGATTAGAGCGAAAGCAAACATCATGCTCCATGAATCTTTTCCGCCTATCAGAAGAAAACCAAGGCAGAACATGGTGGAAGCAATGGCGGAAAATCCGACAACAGACCATATTTGAGAAGTCAGTTTGTCGGTATAGCTCTTTGAGCCTGATGCCACTCGCTCTTTCTTAGCCATGACTGGAGTGGCGATGCCACCTACTACCCAGATGAGGAACCACAGCCAGTTTACAGCGGGATTCTTGGTGGTCACAAGGAGCACCCATATGAGTGCCGTTACAGCTACGATGAGGTATCCCCACATGAGGAGGATGTTGCCGCTGCCTTTTACGAGGCGGTCTTTTGTGCGCGAGATCATCGAGGTTATGATTTCGATGCTCTCGACTTCCGTAATTTTTCTTTCTTCCATAGTCGGAGTTTGTTAATGGGTTGAACAAAGAGGTTTATATAATAAACCATATCTTGAAAAGAAAAGAGCTGACTTTTGCATTGCCTCTCTTATTCCTTTTCGGCTGCAAAGATAAAGCAGTTTATTGAATAAACCAAATTTTGATGTAATTTGTTTTAAACGTTCTATAAATTGGAGTGGTAAAAAGAAGTATCAGTTGTTCTTTTTTATCAGATTGACCACGACTTTCACCATCGTATCCTTTTCTTCCGTGCGACTTTCGGCAATCATGAGGGTTAAGGCCACAAGGGTATTGTGTTTATTGTAACTTTAGGGGTTTGATTATTCATCAATGCCGGTTGGTTGATTGTCGATTGCGTGGATGATTTCGAGTTTGAGGGATTCGGGGTAGTCCTCGTTGGCCATGTAGCAGGTGATGATGCGCTGGAGGAGGTCTTTGTCGATGCGCCCGGCGGCGACGTGGTAGATGATTGCCTCCATGCACTGCATGAAGCCGTAGGCATGCCAGTAGTAGCCGTTATGCACAAGGAACCATACTCCGATGGTCAAGGCCACCCGTTTGTTGGAGTCCTCGAAATAATGGCCGGTGCATAAACCGAAGACCAGATAGGTGAGCTTGTCAACAAACGTAGGATAATACAGATCGTTCTGCACGAAGTCAAGCACCTTGCGGATGCCACCTCCGACAGCTGTAGTGAAGTTCTTACGGTAATTATCTTCCTCTATGGCAGCAGGAAGGAAATCTATATCACGGGTATTGATGTATTTCGTGCCGCCGCCGGCCCTCTTGTTGATGGTCGATATTACAATATCGAGTATCCGGGCGCGGACCTGCTTTGCCTTCTCGCTCTCGGTCAAAAGCATACCCATATTGAGGACAGCACGAAAACTGAAGAGTCCAAGTTGAGTGGTTTTGGTCATCTCATTCATGACATGACCAAACTGCAACTTCAATTCTTTCAATAACTTACCTCTGCATAAAAAGTAGCCGTTGTATTTCAGCTCCTCTTCATTTTGAGAGATATAACGGTTTATAGTCGAGAGGTCTACCTCATAGAAATCCGCCACCATTTTCTTGGTAAAACGGTATTCGCCTTCAAAAAGCATCCCGGTAAAACCAAGATTTTCCTGAAGGGCATCCACGGCGTAGCGGTTATTCAGCACATTCTGCCGCTCGACATTTGAAACTGTAAGGTCGTTCATGAGGCAAATTTACAAATTAAATTTGGATAGTAGGCTATCTGTGAGAGGATAAACGCTAAAATACTTCCGCTTTCGTCGGGTTGGCTATGGTGTCTATCTCATCGGCTATTTGGCTCGTCATTGTTGTTTTTGAAGGAAACTCGCCGATTCTCAATTCGTCGGATGAGAGCTTGATGTAATCTAAGAAGGTCTTTGGGGGCTTGTGGCCGCTGACGTGCATAATCTGGACGATGGTGAATTTGTGGGAGAGGTACATGTTGGTGATACCGCTGCGCCGGGCGGTGTGGGTGGTGACGCAGTTGTAACGCGGCATTATTACCTCTCCCTATATGTGGGCCGGTGAAAAGAAAACTGAAATTCCCGGCTATTCAAAAAGAATACTCATGTCAAAACTCCGGTCTATTTCCTGAGAGTAACCATTGTTTGATAATCCCCCGGATGTTGACATTGTTATAAAGATTGTCTTTGATGTTTTTGTGACATCTCTCAACCTTGAGGCCTTGCTTAGTAGAACATCCATATATTTGCCATCTATTGTAAATTTACCCTTTACATATTTCATTTCGATAATGTTGATGGCTTTATCGTTTCTGTCAATCAACAGGTCTATTTCAGCGCCGGACAAGCCATCTTTGGGTGGAGTTCGCCAAGAATATTCATTGGTCAGGACGCCTTCAATCCCCAATGCCCGTTTGATTAGGTTGGAGTGCAACAGACATACGCGCTCAAAGGCATGGCCACTCCAATTGTAGAATATCGGAGAATTTTGGATTTTGGACCAATAACCTTCGTCATTTATGGCTTTATTAGACAGGAATTTGAAATGGAAGAGAGTGAAATTATCGATTAGCTGAAAAATAGTATTTTTTATTTTTGCTCCCAGTTGGCTATATCTTCGTATAAATCCGCATGATTCCAAGTCATCAAGATACGTCGTTATTCTGCCTGTGTCTGGCAGGGAGGTCTCTTTTATTATTTCATCTCTCGTCATGCCGGTCTTCTTCTTTCCGAGTGCAGTTATTATTGCCATATACGGCTCGGGATTCTTAAAAAGGGATGAATAAAGTTCCTTAAACTCATCTTTCAGTTTGGCGTCACGAGAAAAGAATAAACTATTGATGTTCTGCGATAAGCTCATTCCTCGTTTAAGCATGGACCAATAATAAGGCACGCCGCCAAACACCATATATGCCTCAAGGACAATTTGCCTTGACATGCCAAGTTTCTCCGACTGGGCGTATTTCTCGCATTCTCTTAATGTGAAAGGCTTAAGATAGATTCTATCCGACAGTCTATTGTGCAAACCACCTTTATTATGGAATATCTTCTTTACTATCCACGATGTCGCCGAACCACATATTATCAGCAATATATCCTTTCTTGCTGATGCCCACCCATTCCAAAAATTTCCAAAAGCGGGCAGAAAACTTGATTTTGGAGCGTCCATCCAAGGTAATTCGTCAAGAAACACGACTTTTTTGCCCTCCGGCAATGAAGACAGATAGCATGACAAATCATAGAACGCATCTATCCAGTTGGTGGGCACCCTTGATTTAGAGTAACCATGCAGTCTAAGGGCATTATGAAAATTTTGCAGCTGAAATTTCGTAGAGACCTCAGCAATCCCGGAATAGGAAAAAGAAAATCTGTTTCCGAGTGTTTCCCTTACCAGATATGTCTTTCCAACTCGGCGACGACCGAATATGGCAATAAACTCAGACTTCCCTGAGTTGAATGCCTCCTTAAGTACCTTTATTTCTGATTCTCTTCCAATCATTGTGGCTTATTTTTTTGCAATGGTAAGCAAAATATTCTACATCATAAGACGGAATCGGTCTTAATTTTAGAGATTCCGTCTCCTTATGTGGTTTTATTGCGGTGGATAGATTCAAAATCATATTCCATCACAAGACGGAATCGAAAACTTACATCTATATTCCGTCGCTTAATGGAGGCGTTTTAGAATATATCCGCTTTTGTGGGGTTTGCGATTGCGTCTATCTCGTCGGCAATTTGGTTTATATTGGTTTGATATAATTGGTAAGTAATTCAAGTTTCGCAATTGCGTAACTTGAAGGGTATTCGTTTGAACCTACGGGCCGGCTCTCGCTCCGTACGCTCTGGAGGGTGGTTCAGCGCGCGGCAAGGGTTGCCACGTCTGTCTCTGTTTGGCAAGAATTGCCGTTTTGAATTCCCAAAAGTCGTTTTTTTATCTCAGGATTTCCGAATAAGAAGAAATTTCATTAAATTTGAAAACTAAAAGGATAGCAATAGCATGATTTCATATTATTTCCAACTCGTATACGAAAATCTCAACTCTCTGGAGCTTAACATGTCGAACATGTTGTTTCGGCTTGTGTTGAGTATGGTGCTGGGCATGGCGGTCGGAGCCGAACGAAAGCGCAAGGGACAAATCGCCGGAATCCGTACGTTTGCGCTCATATCCATGGGTGCGTGTCTGGCTATGTTGCTCTCGATCTATGTCCCTCAGGTCTACATGGGTCTTAAGAACGGCGACCCGGGACGTATCGCAGCTCAGGTGATCACCGGCATCGGCTTCCTTGGCGGCGGGGCCATGATCCACATGAAAGGAGCCGTGCGCGGACTGACCACGGCCGCCGGAATCTGGATGACTGCAATTATCGGTATGGCTGTCGGCATCGGGATGTATATGTGCTCAATAGGGGCCACTCTGCTGATTCTGTTGACACTCATCACGTTTGAACATTACGAGAAGCGACGCAAACTCGGACAGGAATCTAAAGTGGTCAGCCTGACTGTCGCCGGTATCATCCGAAATATTGACAACTATCGGGCCGTCTTCGACGCCAACGGCGTCCATCTTTCGACTTTCTACCTCGAATACAATTACGAACGCAACCAGACTGAGATAAATTTCGTCATACTGACCCATGCCTACGGCGACATCCTTCCGGTGCTCGACCGCGTTTCGGAAGTGTTGCCCACGAAAAAACTGACCCTCTCAAGTCAGGTCGACATATAACTGAATCTAAATCTATTAAATGCTGATAACTATGGAAGCTTGGATTATCTGGATAATAGTGGCGGTGCTTCTGGTCGGAGTGGAAGTGCTGACCCAGATGGTGTGGACGCTTTGTCTTGCCATCGGTTGCCTCTTCGCAATCGTAGCCTCACTACTGGGGCTCGATCTGGCGTGGCAGGCCGGACTGGCAGGCGCTGCCGCCATCGTTGCTTATTTTGCATTGACTCCGCTGCTCCGCAAATGGCAGAAACGTGTTCATGCCCGTGACGCACATGCCGTCAGGACCGGCATGGATGCCCTGCTCGGACGCCGTGCCGCCGTGGTGGAGGAAATCAGACCGGGCGAGACCGGAAGAGTGAAAATAGACGGCGACAACTGGCAAGCCGTGGCTCCCTCGGCGCAATCAGCGCTCATGCCCGGAGAGACAGTCGTGGTGGAAGGTTACGACAGCATAATCCTGACAGTGGAGAAGGCATAAATTCATCCCTGAAAACAATTAAATCATATAATCATGACTACATCAATTATTCTGGCGGCAGTCGTCGTAGTGCTGGCCATCATCATCATCTCTGCGGGCATCGTGGTTGTGCCTCAGTCTGAAACCCGTGTCATCGAGAGGCTCGGAAGATTTCATAGCGTTTTACCTCCCGGACTGAATTTCATCATCCCCTTTATCGACCGTGCCAAAATGATATACGCCCGTGAGGTGGTTCCCTCAAGATTTGGCAAGCCCGAAGTCAGGATGATTTCTACGAAAGTCATTGATTTGCGCGAACAGGTCTACGACTTCCCATCGCAGCAGGTCATCACCCGCGACAACGTGACCACAGAGATCAATGCCCTTCTCTATTTTCAGATCACCGACCCCAAGAAGGCGGTCTATGAGATCGACAATCTCCCCAACGCGATTGAGAAGCTTACCCAGACTTCGCTCAGAAACGTGATCGGTGAACTCGAACTCGACGAGACGCTTACGTCACGCGATACGATTAATTCTAAACTCCAGGTGATTCTCGACGACGCCACCAACAAATGGGGCGTGAAAGTCAACCGCGTGGAGCTTCAGGACATCACTCCTCCGGAGAGCGTGCGCGTGGCCATGGAGAAGCAGATGCAGGCCGAGCGCAACAGGAGAGCCGAGATTCTCAACGCCGAGGGAGAGAAGCAATCCGTAATCCTGCGCTCCGAGGGCGAGAAGACTTCCCGAATTAATCAGGCGGAGGCCAACAAACAGACCGAGATACTTAAAGCTGAAGGCGAGGCAAGGGCTATAATCCTCAATGCCGAAGCCGAAGCAGAGGCAATCAGAAGGGTGGCGGAAGCTGTGGCGTCGACTCAGACCAATCCCGCCACGTATATGCTCGCCATGAAATATATCGACACCCTCCGGGAAATGACCTCAGGCAAAGACAACAAGACAGTCTATATCCCCTACGAGGCATCATCCGTGCTGTCGTCGCTTGGCTCGATCTCTACTTTGTTCCCCAAAAAGTAAGGATATGTTTTAAGGGAAATGCCCTCAAATCAACCTGACGGTCAGCCCATTCCGAGGTTTGCCACGTCGGAGTCGAAGTTGTCGCGGTCGATGGCACGGTTGCGCATACGGTTGCGGTAGGCATAGACGGTGTTGAGCGAATAATTCAGTATCTGGGCGATTTTAGGACTTTGGTCCACTCCCAGCCTGACGAACGCATATATGCGCAATTCAGGCGACAACGGCTCCTCCTTCCCGCGCAATATCTGATGCTCGGGGAGGAGGAGAGTGTTTATGTTCTCCACGAAATCCGGGAATATGTCGAGCAATGCCTTGTCGATCAGGCGGTAGAAGTCGTCGTTGTTGCCCTCGTAAAGCTTCCCTGAGTTGACGAGTTTGAGGAGGTCGTCGGCCTGCCCGGAACTGATCTTTCTTCCGACTATCTTTCCGAGCTGGTCGAGCCGCGTGGCATAGTTGGAACAAAGACTGATGAAGTTGCCCACGTATGCCTCAAGCTTCTTGGAGAATATGGCGAGCTTGCGTTCGTTGGCGGTAGATCGTTTGTTGCTCCTGATGAGCTTGAAGACGAGACCTCCCGAAATGGCAAGAAGCAACACGGCCGCAAGGAGAAACATCATTAGATTTTCGTTTGAGTCGTTGAGCTTTTTCCTGTAGGCTTCGTCGATGAGTGGCATGAGGGCGGTGATGGTGACGGTGCGCATCCTGATGTTGCCGGCGTTGGCATCCTCCAGGGCGAAATTGATGTAGTTGAAAGCATTGTCGATATGGCCGTGAGTGAAAAGCCAATTGGCGAGAGTGGGGAGAGCAAGCCCCTCTTTCACGCATCCTTTGATGTCGCTTTCTGCGGATGTGGCCAGACTTCGGGCATAGTTGCGGAAATCCCCGTTGCTTTTGTAGACCTCCGCAAGCTGGAAAGCGGCCATTCCATAGATGTTGCTTTCCGGGGGAAGGGATTTCATAAGGGCCTCAAGTCCTGACTTCGCTTCCGCGTTGCGACCGTCGTTGACGAGGCGCTCGCAGAAAATAAACCTGTAGAAGGGGTCTTCTTTCGGAAGATGGGTCAGCAGGCTGTCGTCGCAGGCTATGTAGCGTTGGCGGTAGTCGGAGGCAATCCGGCCATGGTCCTGCACGTAGGCAAGCATGTAGGAATAAAGCATCCTTGACGATTTCCAGAACTCTATCTTGTCGTCGGCAGCCGTAAGGATGTCGGCTATGGAATCAAGCCCCCTGACAGCCGGAATGAATAGCCCGGCTGTGCCGAGAGCATTGACCATCGACAGCCCGGCCCTAAGGCTGTCTGACCGGGAAATGCCGGATGGCATGTCGGTAGTGGCCATATTTGCGTAGTAGATGGCTGAATCCGCGTTCATCTGTCGGTATTGTTCCGCAAGTTCAATCTCAAGCCCCCAGCGATCTTTGGGGTTGGATTCTCCGGCCAGTATGTCGCGCAGGGAGTCGAGTCGCGATTCCTTGATTGATTGGTAGCGGCCTGCCATCTTGATGGTGGCGTCAAGGCGGAAAAGGTCAGACTCCGGGATGACTGCTTTGCCTCCCGCTTCTTCGCGGGAGCAACTTAGCCACGCCAAGCCTGATATGGCTATGATGGCCAGTCGTATGAGGGTTGCGGAATGGAATTTCATCTCTTTAAAAGGGTGTTATGTCAGGTTGTGGAAATGGAAGAGGAGAGTCGGGGATGAGGAAACGATGCAAATTTAAGGAAATTTTATTAATTTTGCACACTAATGCGCGTAAAACGCAGACGCGCTATAAAATCAGCAGAATGAATAATCAGTATTCAACATATACGTTGGGCAATGGCTTGAGGTTGGCTTGTCGGCAGACCTCCGGATTCGTCAGCTACATAGGGGCATTGGTCAACGTCGGAAGCCGCGACGAGTCGGCACAATCCCACGGGCTTGCTCATTTCGTGGAGCACACCATTTTCAAGGGGACGGAAAAACGACGCAGCTGGCAGGTCTCCAATCGAATGGAGTCGATAGGCGGAGAGCTAAATGCCTATACCTCGAAGGAGGAAACCATGATCTACACCAATGCCCCCTCCGGATATGAGGAGAGGGCGGTGGAGCTTATTGCCGACCTTGTTTCTAACAGTGTCTTCCCGGAGGAGGAGATAGAAAAGGAGCGTGATGTCGTCGTGGAGGAGATAAACAGTTACCTCGACAGCCCTTCGGATTCTGTGTATGATGAATTCGAAGAACTTGCATATGCCGGATCAGGATTATCGCATAATATCCTTGGCTCGGCCGAAAGCGTAAGAAGTCTGAGGGGAGAGGATTGCCGAAGATTTGTAAGGGAATTCTACACTCCCTCTGAAATCGTGGTCTATTGTTGCGGTCCGGCCTCACCCGAAAAGATGTATAGGCTTGTGGAGAAGTATTTCGGAGGAATGGATCGCCCGGATGCACCGCGCCGGAGGGCGCTTCCTCCTGCGGTTGAGCCGTTTTGCCTTCATCGCGACCGAGGCAATCATCAAGCCAACACGATTGTCGGAGCGCGTCTGTTCGGCCGTCGTGATTCGCGTCGATATGCCCTGTTCCTGCTTAACAACTACCTTGGAGGCCCCTGCATGAACTCCAGGCTAAACCGGGAGCTTAGGGAGAAACGCGGGCTTGTATATACGGTAGACAGTTCGGTCGGTCTGCTGAGCGACACCGGACTGATGCTCATATATTTCGGCTGCGACCCGCAGGCCGTGGAGAAATGCCGCAAGATCATTTTCGCGGAACTCGACAAGCTTGCGCAGTCGCCGATGTCAGCCTCCACGTTTGAAAAGATAAAAAGACAATATTGCGGCCAGCTGCTGGTAAGCTCCGATCATATAGAAAGCCGGGCCATGTCGCTTGCCAAAAGTATGGCATATTACGGAGAAATCCACGACATATCCACAATAACACGCCACATTTCGGAAGTCACAGCCGAGGAGATGATGGAAGTGGCGCGTCTGGTGACACCCGGAAATTGCTGCAGTCTGACATTGACATGAAAAAGCTATGAAGATAGGGAAAATTGACCTTGGGGAGCATCCGGTGATGCTTGCCCCGATGGAGGACGTGACCGATCCCTCATTCCGTCTTATATGCAGGGAGCAGGGTGCGAGCATGGTCTATACGGAGTTTGTTTCGTCGGAGGCTTTGGTGCGCAATATTGCATCCACCGCCCGCAAGCTCAATATCGACGACAGGGAACGCCCGGTGGCCATTCAGATTTATGGGAGGGAGTCGGATGCGATGGTGGAGGCTGCCAGAATGGTGGAAGCCGCCGGCCCGGATTTAATCGACATAAATTTCGGATGTCCGGTGAAGAAGGTGGCCGGAAAGGGAGCTGGAGCGGGCATGCTTCGCGACATTCCGAAGATGCTTGCCATAACGGAAGCTGTGGTCAAGGCTGTCTCGCTGCCCGTGACGGTGAAGACGCGTCTTGGTTGGGATTGCGAGAACAAGATAATCACGGATCTCGGTCCCCGGCTTCAGGATTGCGGAATAGCGGCTCTGACGGTGCATGGACGCACGCGCTCGCAGATGTATACCGGCCAGGCCGACTGGTCTTTGATAGGAGAGCTGAAGGCCGACCCACGTATGGAGATTCCGATAATCGGAAATGGAGATGTGACCACTCCTGAAGAGGCCGCCGCGGCTTTCCGGGATTATGGCGTGGATGGCATTATGATAGGCCGGGGCTCGATCGGGGCTCCTTGGGTTTTTCACGATGTCTTGCAGTATTTGAGGGAAGGGGAGTGGTCGCCTCTCTCGGTCAGCGAGAAGTTCGGTCTGCTGAGGAGGCAGATAAGGGAGAGCATCGACCGGATAGATGAATACAGGGGGATTCTCCATATTCGCCGTCATCTTGCGGCGACCCCGCTCTTTAAAGGCATTCCTGATTTCCGGCAGACGAGGATAAAATTGCTCCGGGCAGACACTGCCGACCAACTCGAACAGATAATCAGAGAAATAGAAGAAAAGTTTTTCGGCTAAACCGGCATTCCCGGCGTTATTATGTATGAATAACGATTCCCCCGGCGTGCGTCCCAAGGAGAGTCATCGCCGGGAGCTTGTTTAATAATCAAAAAATGAGGAAATGAAAAAATATCTACTGATTCTTATCGCTGCGTTTTGTGTCTTTGGCATGGGGGCACAGGAAGTGGAGGACTACAAAATCGAAGTCGGACAATTTGATAAATTGAAAATATCCGACAATGTGAATGTCGTATATAGATGTCTGCCTGATTCTTCCGGATTCGTGCAATATAGAGGGCGTAAGGAATTCGCAAATGCATTTATTTTGACCCCCAAAGATGGCACGCTTAAGATACAGGTGACGACGGAGGATGTCGGCAACCCCGATTTGCCGACGCTCTATGTATATTCGGATTTTCTGACTTCGGTGGAAAACGCTTCGACCTTCTCCCTATTCGTCGACAATCCGGCTCCCTGCGCCGAGTTTAAGGTGAAAGAGGTAGGCAACGGCAATATCACGGTGGAGAATATAAGGGCAAACACTGTGAATGCATCTATCGCAACCGGCAATGGCACGATAAACATCTCCGGCCAGTGTGAGAGGGCCAATCTGAATATGCTCGGCACAGGCATAATTTCCACCGACCGGCTGGAGGCTGAGACTGTCAACTGCAAAATCCTCGGCGGGGGCTCTATCGGGTGCTGGCCTCAGCAGAAATTAAGCGTCAAGGGAATTGGATCCACAAAGATTTATTATAAGGGAGACCCTTCTGTAAAGAAATCCGGAGGTGGAAAATTATTCCGCCTGCCGGAAGACAGACCTCTCGACACTGTCATCAACGACACTACCGTAGTGGAAGAGGTTCAAGAAATAAATGGAGCCTCCCAGGAGGAAGAGGAAATAGAGGAGGAAGAATAATACAGCATGACCTGGAAGTCGGAAGCAGGGGAGGCGTCGCTCAAACTGAAGACTGCCCGCACTCTGAAGTGGAACACGGTTGACAAGCTCGCCAGCCAGGTGCTCTACGGGGTGGTGGGCGTGGTGCTTGCAAATGTGCTCTCGCAAGAAGATTTCGGTCTTGTGGGGGCGCTACTTGTCTTTCAGGCTTTCGCAATCATATTTGCCGACAGCGGTTTTGGTGCGGCATTGCTTCGTGATAAGAATCCGACGGAGGAGGATTATTCCACGGTCTTTTGGTTTAATCTTTCGGTAAGCGTCGCGATATATCTTGTCCTATTGGCGTGTGGGCCGCTGATAGCCCGTATATTTCAAGACGACGTGCGCCTGATTCCTCTCTCAAGGGTGATGTTCCTTACTTTTGTGCTCAACGCGCTGGCCATAGTCCAGACCAATCGCTTGATGAAGCGGATGGACGTAAGGATGCTTGCCATATCCAATGTTGTCGCGCAGATTGCAGGGGGTGGGCTTGGAATTGGATTGGCGTTGGGAGGATACGGCGCCTGGGCGCTGGTGTGGCAATCCGTGACGATCGCCGGAATAAAGACGGCTATTTTGTGGGCTACGGGGCGATGGCTTCCGGTATGTTGGATAAAGATAGAATCTCTCCGCAAAATATGGAGGATAGGCCTCAGCGTGTTCTCATCATCGATGCTCAACACGGTCTTTCTCAACGTCTATTCATTCGTTATAGGTTCGGCATATTCGATGCGTTCTCTTGGAGTGTATTCCCAGGCCGACAAATGGAGCAAAATGGGTAGTGCTTCGCTTTCACAGGTACTGACGGCGTCTTTTGTTCCCCTTCTGTCGAAATTTCAGGACAATGGAGATGACTTCAAAAGATACGTCAGAAAGATCAACCGCTTTACGGCCTTTGCCGTGTTTCCGGCCCTTTTGGGGCTTGCTGCCATTGGGTCTCCTTTATTCCACACGCTTTTCGGGCAGAAATGGGATGACGCCATCCTGCTCTTCCAATTGCTATGCGTAAGAGGAGTGTTCGTGGTCCTCATATCTCTTTATGGCAACTACATGCTTTCCAAAGGATATGGGAAACGGTTGTTTATAATAGAGGTGGTCAAGGACTCTACAATAGCATTGGCGATTATTGCCACGATATGGACATGGAGCGTAGAACTTTTAGTAGTCGGCCAACTTGTCGCCTCCATAGTCACATGGTTGGTCGTTATGGTCATGGCGGGTCGGTCGATAGGCTATGGAGAGAGAGCCATGATAGGCGACCTGCTGCCGTTTGCCGCTGCATCAATAGCAATGGCGGGAATTACTCTTGCTATAGGAATAATGGAAATGCCTCCGTTGGTTGCCTTAATCAGTTCGATGGCAGGTGGAGGATTGGCATATCTCTTGCTCATGTATGTATTCCGTATACCCGAACTTAGGGAGGCATCAGCCTATCTTTTGGGGCGATTCAGGAAGAAAACGCATAAATGAATAAAAAAAGCAAAGAAAAAATATAAATTAATTGACGTTGAAATTCAGATACATACAAAAGGTGAAGGACAAAAATGACCAAATTAGATAAAAAACGCGGCAAAAAATTTGGTAGGTTCGCAAAAAATGTCTAACTTTGCACTCGCAAACGGGAAGGAACAACGCTCCTTCCGGGCAAAAGAAAGGTGCCATAGCTCAGTTGGTAGAGCAAAGGACTGAAAATCCTTGTGTCCCCGGTTCGATTCCTGGTGGCACCACGAACCTAAATTTTAGGAGAAGATAAAACACTGAATATCAATGATATTCGGTGTTTTTCTCATTTTAGGGGTAGCGCAGAATGCGGAAAAATGGGGTCAAGCCGAAAGCACGGTGCATATGTTAAATTGGGGTCAAGCCGAAAGCACGGTGCATATGTTAAATTGGGCAATTAGAAGTGTTAAATTTTTAGGCGTAGAGTTTG
>VSPO01000091.1 GCA_009775375.1 Muribaculaceae bacterium
CCTCGCTATGTGACTGACGCAGACGCTCCATGTCTTCGCTATGTGACTGACGCAGACGCTCCATGTCTTCGCTATGGATGCGTGATGGTCATACTTGAAGTCGATATTGTCAATGCCGATAGATCTTTCTGAGGCGAATAATTTAGACTTGTTTTCAATTGTCTCCTCGTTCTTTCCCTCATGAATCTCATTTATTCGTTCAAGAGATATTTTCACATCCTGAAGTGAATAAATAAATGACATGAATTGTTCTACGGGAGAGTTGAGTTGTCCGATGATATACTGCACAGCCAGCATTGCACCAAGTGTCATTTGTCCATTGATCACGGCAGTTGCCGCAAGCACAGTTATGATGATGTTCTTTATTTCGTTTATGAATATAGATCCTGCTTCTTGTGACTGTTGAAGTTTCAGGGATTTCATTTGTACAGTGAACAAGTCTGCTTGTGTATCTTCCCATTCCCAACGGCGGCGACATTCACAGTCTTGAAGTTTAATTTCTTGCATCGAGGTAATCATTTGATATGTTTTGTTCTGGTTTATCGCCTGCTGTTCGAACAGCTCATAATCGAGTACCTTCCGCTTTTTTAGGAACGAGGCTATCCAAAGTCCGTAACATACGCTGCCCACCGCGAATATACAGAATATTAAAGGATTGTAGATAAAGAGGACAATGCCGAATATAATAAAACTGAGGAAAGTGAACACGATGTTCAGGACTTGTCCTGTCAGAAAATTCTGTACACGTGTATGGTCTCCTATACGTTGCAGAAGGTCTCCCATCAACTTGGTATCGAAGAAAGACATCGGAAGTTTCAGTAACTTTATGAAAAAATCACTGACAAGAGTGATATTGATGCGCATGGAGATGTGAAGCAGCAGCCATCTCCGTATAAAGTCGGTGGCTGTGCGTCCGATGACAATAATCAGTTCTCCGAGCAGTACAAGCCATATAAATCCTACGTCATGATGCTTTATACCTATATCGACAATCCACTGTGTCAGGAATGGCATGATTAGTTGTAAGACACAGCCCAGTAAAAGTCCTATTATAATTTGTGAAAAATATTTTTTATATTGAAAAAAATATTTACGTATAATTATAAATGGACTGTTATTGGATTTGTTGTATTCAAATTGATTTACAATTTTTTCAGATGGTTCTACTACCATAGCAATCCCCTTATCAATATTGTCAGATGGACATGAGATCCAATGCTTTTTGAAATCTTCGAGTTTCATTTTATACTTTCCTTTTCCAGGATCAGCTAACCAGAAGATATTCTTTAACGAATCTATGGCATATAAAATGACGAAATGGTTCTGATTCCAATGTAAAATACAGGGTAATGGTAAATTTTTTAAATTGATTATAGACGATTTGACAGCCAATGAATCAAATCCTAGTTTACTAAACGCATGCGAGATAGACACCAATGAAACCCCGTCAATACCAGTATGACACAATTTAGACACATATTCAGATGGTACGTGCAAGCCGTAATGCCTACATATCATTGTAACGCATGCCGCTCCACATTCCATAGAATCCTTCTGAAGAATGACACTAAATTTTTTCATATCATTATATTAATAAGGCAAGCACCAGAATAATAATTATATGAATCTGATGCTTGCCCGTTCCACATTAGATACTGGGAACAGATTTTGTCAGTCGGAAAGAGTTTAGTTTTAATTTCCCTTTCCCACTGCATTTCCCGGGCTACATGAAACTGCAGGTCCAGGTTCGCATCGAATGACGATATCGTCATTGGTTTCCGTTGTGGCTGTGAGATTACTCAAGCCACCTTTCACTTGCATCATCTCTTCCAATGAGATGGAGTCAGGAAGAACAATAAAATGTTTATCCATACAAAATAAAATTAAATTGATTAATCCGAGGTGCCGATTTTCGGCACTGGCCATTTTTACAGTTATGGTCTGTATGAGTGATTAAAAACGTCTTGACTCAGAAGAAGAATATCCTCCCTGATAGGAGTGTTTATGTTTTGTCTTATTCAGATTATATGAGCAGCTAATTGTTATGATGGGTCCATAAGGTTTGTTATTCTGTATGTAGCATACGCCATTTGATGACAATGTATATTCAAGTTTCCATGTATTGAAAATGTTGTCAAGAGAGAGATTGAGATTAAATGAGCCGATGCTTTTTGAGAGAGCCATATCAAGACGGAACCGATTATGGACATAATACAGATTGGTGTGACCCGAAGATTCCCAAGTGAGATTTGCATAGGCATATACATCCAGTGGCAATTTCAACATATTTTTCCATTGAAGCCTCAAATACGGTTTATTGAAAGACTCATTGATGGTCCCAAAGTGCAAATCCTGCAATAACAGGATACCGACAATAGAAGGATGCCAATTTCGGATATCCGCACGTTGCTGAATCATAAAGGCCCAGCTGCTTATCTTAGGAACAGAGACAGGATACATGATGGAACATTCTTCCCGGGGATCGTAAGACAAACCGTAGTCGCATCTGTTACGGCCATATCCATAGCTGAGATACGCGTAGGTTTTTTTCCAAGTTATTGAAAGATCAAAATTATGTTCCCTATCTATTTCTAGAGATGGATTGCCTGTCTTCCATAAGGTAGGTGACAAAAAAGTATATCCTGATGTCAGAAAGAAATAAAATGGACGATACAGATTGGCGGAATATGTGAAATTGAACTTCAAATCCTTTGGAGCGTATGTTACACCCACTTTTGGGGTCCAATATAGATTCGATTCTGAATTGTCGGAAAATATGTTTGACGATGTGTATTTGTTTGATGTCAACTCTCCTCTGATTCCAGCATTGAACCTTAACTTGTCTGTGGGCCGGTAGTTGGCTGAAACAAAAGCCGCATAAAGATTCTGATATTGGTTGTTGAATGATGGAGCATCGACAGGAGTGTTCTCCCCGGACAACTTTTGTTTGGTTGAGGTAAACGAATATTCAATGCCACTCTCCAAAGTGAACTTATTAAAAACATAATCTACGACGGCTTTGGCTTCTACAAGAGAATAGTCCATCTCATGAATTGACAGTTTGACAGATGATCCTGTCTCAGCCTTGCAGTCGCTGTAGTCCGTATCAGTATTTCCTCCAATATAAGCATTGAAGTTTATATTGAAGGATAAACTTGGGGAAAAGGAATTATTGTAAAAGGCATTTACCAGATGTTTATAACTGTTGGATTTTACCTGACTGTCCAGAAGTCCGTCAATGGATCTGTCTACCGAAAAAACCGTGGAATAACTTCCTGTGGTATTGGAAGTGGCATGTGGTTCACGGTTAAAGGAATACTTGATGCCGTATGAGGTGTTCTTCATATCCCTGAAGACTGAAATTTGTGAGGCATAGCTCTCGCTCTCATATTTATTCCTTGCATTTATGATTGTCGAGTACACATTTTTTACAAAATCGGAGTCGGCACGTGTTCCCTTATTGCCATATCTTGAGGCTGCAAGATACATCTCGACAGTCCAGTTGTTATGGAATGTATAACTAGCCTTTCCGTTACCCAAGACACTATTAAATCCTCGTTGGTTTATATAGTCACAGTTCAAAGTCAGGTTTAGACCTTGATTTTTCCTTTTCGGATGAATTATGATGACAGCATCCACATCCCGGCCATATTTCAGCCCGGGTTCCGTAACAATCTCCACCGCCTCTATATCCTCAGGCGAATATGAGCGAATCTCTGACTCTTCGGATACTTTCCTATTCCCAATATATAAAGCTGTTTTCCTTTTGCCAATAACAGACAGTTTGTCATTGGTTGCATCGACAAATGGGAGCTGCTGTATCATTCTGATTACGGTAGCAAGCTTTGATACAGGATTATTGGATATTCTTATATAAAAGCCGTTCTCTGAAGCCTTTATGAATTCGCGTTGGCCTGATACGACTACTTCAGTCAGAATATTTTGATCTGGAGTCAGATATACAGTGTCAGGAAATGACATGATAAACTTCTTTTCAGAATAAAAGCCAGCAGACACTGTGTATTCAGTTTTCAGCCCCGTTCCCTGACCTGTATATTCGATACGACCGTCCGAATCCGCATGATACGATTTGATGGAATCCTCAGCCATGACAGTCAGAAGTGCAAAAGATATTGGATCCTTGCTTATTGAATCCAGCACAATCACATTTCTCGCCATAGCCACAGGCAGAGAGGATAAGAAGCTTATGAATATAAGAATTTTCAAACTCATTTTATATGTATATTTTTTGATTAAAGGGTGGTGCATACCGACATCTGGGATCAGGGTAATCATATTTATCTTTCCCATATGCCCTAATTGTTTTGACAGGACATCTGTTTCTCATGTCTGTACACTCCGAGAACTTGGAACATACGGAACAATGACCTGAATATGATTCTTTATCCGGATATAGAAGAGCTAAGGTTTCTTTTGATTGCCATACTTCGGATATGCTTCTATGTGCCAAATCGCCAATAAGATAGTGAGGATGCCAATATAACTCCTCGCACGCAGTAACCTTACCGTCGGGTAATATTACCATTCGATCTTGCAGCATTCCGCATATTCCACCGTCAATATTTCTACACCCCATGCTTAGGCTTCTTCTTGGTAGAGACAATGCTTTATCACTTAGCAATAGTCTGACATCAGAAGATGTGGCAATGTTTTGTATTATATAATCAAAAGTATCCTTTAATTCATTTATGCCAGGCTTTATTTCATTCCATTCTTCGTTAGGATATAGGGAATCATTAGCTATTCTAATTTCCCAGTATTCCAAGTTCCTTATAGTTCGTACAAAAGAGTATATGGCATCCATTTCTTCGGGATTACAGTTCAAGGATGTCAGCATGGTGTTCACTTGAATTCTATAATTTAATTTATCAAGCATACGAACTCCGGCTATAACCTCATCCACATAATTTGGCCAGGCTTTTATTGTTTTTGCAAGTATATCCGAGGATAGAGTATCTAATGACAATTGTACAACTCCATTATATCCTGTTTCTGAAAGCCGGGCTAAAATGCGTGAATTTATAGGAGTTTTGGTAGAAATATAAGAAGGAGACATATTCATATCCACCAGTTTTTTAACAATTTTATCCCAAGCCGGATGACTGAATATTTCGCCTCCGACCATATCTATGTATGATACACCCAATCTGAATGCTTCTTCGATTAATTCAAAAATACGTTCAATCTGTAATGGCTCGTATGTTGTTTGCTTGTCACAATAACAATAAGCGCAATGGACAGGGCATTTTGTTGTTAGAACAAATAATATATTATCAGGAGCTTTTCGGAATCTATCAAATGTGAGATCTATCTTATGTATGTCTCCATCATATAAATCTATTTGAGGACGTGATATATCTGAATAAACTTCTCCATTTTTTATTTTCACAAGAATATTTTTCGGGAACTGCACTTTATTCCCGTGGTATTCAGTATAAAAACCTTCGTTATTCTCGACAAATGGTGTTAGCATCGAAATCATGCTGTTCTTAGAGATGCCCAATTGGGTACAAAGTTGTTCACATACTTTACCAAATGGCAACTGAGTGTCAAACGAGCTAAACAATGCACCGAAAAATGGATGAATTGTGCTCCTCCATTTTAATGAATATGAATATGACGAAACGGTTGAATTCCCAACAGCATAAAGAATTTGTCTACTCACATCATTTTTAATCCTATAATTTGGATTAAAAATTACTATTTCATGATTTTCTATATTCATATATTAAAAATTGATATTTGGTCAGGTCATTAAGACCTGACCAAAATTTTTACATGCTTGACTAGCCAACTGCATTCCCAGGATTGCACGAAACGGCCGGACCTGGCTTACATTCGATGGTAATTTTATCATCGGATTCGGTAGTGGTGCTCAAAGAGCTTATTCCACCTCTGACAGACAGCATCTCTTCAATTGAGACTGCGTCCGGTAAAAGAATAGATATTTTCTTCATCGCATTCTGTATTTGTGAGGAATCCTACTCGTATCGCTTTCCGGATTACGCGCCTGTTATACAGTCTGGTCTGTGGGATTATTGTCGACTTTAATCTTTTTCAGTATCATGTTTATATATCCACTCACTATATTCAATTCCGGGGTTTAACACGGGATCTTTAATCGAGGCTCGAACTTTTAGAGTTGAATCTGTCAAGTCCATAATTTGCCAAAACTCTTCTCCAGTTTCTTGACGAAGGATATATATTACAGCCATGGATTCTGTGGTAAAGGACCATTGGAAATAGAAAGTTTCGTCAAAAACTTTTATATTATCCTCAAAACGTTCTATTCTGTTGGAACCTTTACCATTTTTCTCGAATTTCCATGAATTAAGCACTTCCACTTTATTTGCTCCATCAATGCTCTGCCGTAGCCAAATGCCATTAGTGAGCAGGTCTATTATCTTATCTTGTTCTGGCGTGATATATCCGGTTGATGGCTCGCAACTTACAAATAAGATTAGCATAGCCAGCAGACAGTGCAGGTGTTTCATATCAATCCATGAATTTAGCCGTTATTTGACATTGTCCTATCGAGGTCGGATTATAAAGCCTACCCTTGAAAGACCAATTAACATTACCTGCCTGACCGGTAACGGTCCATATGAACTGATAGTATTCGTTGGAGCCTGTTCCAGACATTATTATTGCCTTGGGATTTGTTCCTCCACCGGCAGGGTAATCTCCATTGGGATCTTTTGACGCGCCATTTGTATAGCATCCTACTTCAAAGAAATAGTATTTATAACCGAACATGTTAATATTAATATCACATGTCAGACGATTCGGTGCGGTAAAATTAGCCTGTTGAACAAGGTTCGGAGTGAGTTCCATTGTCCAATAAAGTGATCTTGATGCACGTGACTGCGGAACTTGTACAGCTTCCAACAACACTTCAGGATTTGGATTGATATTTCGAATCCAAACATTGCCATCACCAGTCATATAGACTATCTGTTCCACATCTGTTCGTTTTGCCATGATGTCAAGCTGGGCATTAAGCTGCTTCAACTCGTTCTCAAAGCGTTGACGATTAACAGGGTTTACTTTGTTCAGCTCATCAAGAGAACTGTTTATTACATAGTCCGAAGGATAGACCTTCTTTGTCTCGTTGATGAAGTAGGCTCCTCTTGATTTGTCTATATCGACAAACTGTGACAATACTTCGGCATCTTTTTCGTAGGAACGAGTTGATGCAACTTCCGGGGTCGGCAAATCGTCCGAACAGGCCGGCAACAGCAGGCAGCATATGACCGCCAAACAGAGAAGGGTTAGAAACTTTTTCATTTTTCTTACTGTTAAAATGGTGAAATATGATTATCTTTTTTATTATCGCTCTATTTTTGCAGTTCCATACCATGACTCAGCTTCAATTATCACACTATAGGGACCATAGCTCGAAGATGGCATGAAAAGGGTATCCTTGATATCTGACATTGCAACTATATTCCCCGCAGCATCATATACTGTCACCTCTGCATCACATTCACATGAACATATAACATTAATCGAGTTGTTATCTGTGTCATACACTAATTCTACTGTGGGTAATACCATAGGAGCTCTGTGGACTTTAGAACCAATCGCATAGTTGGAACGTTCCACATAAACTTGATGTTTTGTTTGCTCTGCCTTAACGTGCATTGCAAAGAAGGGAATCATAATCCCGATGATGAGCAAAAATTTCTTCATTCCATTTATTGTTTTTAGGTTTGTGTCGCAAAATTACACCAGATAAAGTTTGCATACAAGAGAAAAAGTTTGACGGTCAAACTTTTTATTTCGCTGATTATTAGATATATACAAAATGGGGGGGTGATTTTTAATATTAGCAAAAACGAAAAGTTTGACACCTCCGTCCTTTTCGCCTCCTATCGTCATGACATAACTCCATACCGATAATAGATGTGTCAGCTAAAATATCGTTTTAGACATGCTGTAAGATAGATATCGCAGAGAATAAAAATAAGCGACCTCTTGAATAGAAGAAGCCGCTTACACTTGAGTATGCCTATAGTAACAAAGATCTATAATTTCTTCATAAGATTGCGGATATAAAGACCTAAATTTGTGTCATCTCCATTTAACCCCAGTTTCTTTCGAATATCGGTACTCGTATGGTAGTGTCGTTTTATCTGTATGTATTCACCAATTTCTTTACCCCTTAATCCAATAGCATACAAACATACATAGTTCAATTCTGATTCAGTCAGACCGTGGTCATCCAGATATTTCATGAATGCCGGATGGGAGGCTCTGAATGCAAGGCGAGTGGAGTCCATGAAGCTTTTCCGGTCTTCTACAATCTGATTTATCCATTTATCGAAAGGCTTTGAATAAGTGTCATTATCCGAAATTTTAGCAGCCAACAATCCGTTCAGTATTCCTATACGTTCCTGTATAGAGTCTAAAATTGGTTTTGACAATTCCGCAGCTGAAAGCAATTCTTTCAAATGCTCTCCCTCAGACTCAAGTTGTGAAATTTTTAAGCGCATATTTTCTTCAGCAAGGTTCTTCTTGTCGAGTTTCAACTGCGCGTTATGTTTCTCAAGTTCAAGAACAGAGTTCTGCTTTTGTAAATTCTCATTCTCGAGTCGAAGCCTAGATTGCTCTTGCTCCGAAATAATATTGTTTTTCTTTCCTAAACGAAGTTGATAATAGATAATGCCAATAACAATTATAAGAGCCAAAACGACGCATAGCCCCAACCCAATCTGCTTATCCTTTTGCTGAAGTGTATAAATCTGACAAACCTTTAGTTCATGAAGATCTTGGGCCACTGTGGTTTTCTGATAATATATCTTGGAATTTTCTCTTTCTATTGCATTGAAATATGTTTTGTATGCAGCCAATGCCTCTTTGTATTTACCATTGGCTTCTAATATTTCCGGTCTAAGTTGAAGATACCTATGGGATCTTCCGACCTCACTACACGAGTCAATCAATTGCAATATGTCATCAGCTTTCTTGAATTGATTTAATTTCAGACATCCAATAGCGATATTAAGTTTTGACTCATCATTCATTATTGAATAATCCGAAACTGAATCTAAAAGAGCTTTTATTATATCTTCGGGTTCAAATGTAATCAAATAAGTTTGTCGAACCAATTTTCTTTCCTCCTGAAATTCCGGCACATATCCCGCAAGAGAATCAACTATTGTTAGTATGCTGTCAGACAATTGTCGATTGCCTAATACAATACTCCCATCCAATGCTTTTATGAGACTTGACTGTCTATATATATCATTATTTAGTTTATCATATAAATCGGCAGCAATCAAGTTGTTGTCCACATAATCTTCCATCTGATACGAGAAGAAATTCAATATACTTTGAGCTACAAGCATATTGGCATATGTAAGCGTATCTCTACATTCTTTTTTGCAATCATTTGCCATCAGGAATGACTGCATTGCCATATCAAAGTCTGATTTGTTCATAAAGATACGACCTTGATAATAGAGGGTACGCAACCGTTCATCTGCAGATCCATTTTCAAGATAATAGTCAATGGCAGGCTGAAGAACCTCGAAAGAAGTTGTGTCTATATAATTCTTATCCAAAGCCATTGATTTAAGGAGGGCATATCGGGCAGCTTCCTCCTCTCCCTTAATGACGGATGTATCAATGCGCTCAATTATCGTCAGGGCGGAATCAGGCTTTGTCCCCATAAGCTGTTCGGCCTGATTCAATTCATTCCATGCTTCGCTGTGCCTGCCACAGCTGATTAATGTCATCAAAACATATGACAACATCATTAATACAGTCAATCTTGAGATGCGTTTGATCATAAGGATTGTGTCATTCTAATTCTTAGACGAATATTGGCTTATAATTTCTTCATCGTAAAGGTCTGTTACCTCCAAATCAAGTAAATGTGCAATTTTCAACAATGTAAGGATATCCGGCTGAGAGGAATTAGTACACCATTTAGATACAGTTGTAGGATCAACATCCAACTGCGCCGCAAGCCACTTGCTTGTTATACCTTTCTCGTTCAGAATAGACTTTATCTTGTTGATTTTCGTCATACGGATGGTTTGAAAGCGTAAAACTAATGAAAATTTTTCATTCCACAATAGAATGGTTCCATTATTTATAGCATTCTTGCCATTTATGGCTGAAATATTAAATACAAAATTCTTACCACATATCGTTCTCTTTCTTGGACATGGCGGCGATTTCGTGCGATTTCATCGGCAATCTCCTCGGAGGAGAGTTTGATGTAGTCCATGAAGGTCTTTTGGGTCTTGTGACCGCTGACGTGCATCATCTCAGGTTACGCACTTGAGAAACTTGAATTGCTTATGGTTGATTTGGAGTTTGGTCGGGAGGGGGACCACGGCCCTTGGCCGTGGCACAGTAATGCCATCCGGCGGTGGGTTTTAGGTTGGGTAGTTTTGCTCCGGAGCATCCAAAAGAGGAATATGCGTCAATCCGGATTGAGAGGAAAGATAAGGAGAGTCTGGCGTGTCTTGGCAATTATTTGCTGTCTTTGGATTTGGGAAATTGAGGGAAATGAGCTAACTTTGGGTTGGAAAACCAATGTGGGTTGAATCCGGTTGCCATTAAGGTGTGTCTGGATTCAGGCGCGTTATAAGATATTAATTGCTATGGCAAAAGATCAGACAGTATTGTTTCATTCCACGATTTTCGGGCCCATTCATAGCCGCAGGCTCGGAGTCTCGCTTGGAGTGAACCTCAGTCCGGACGACGGAAAAGTGTGTTCGTTCGACTGTATTTATTGCGAAGCGGGCTACAATGCCCAGGGTCCGGGCAAATCCGGGCTCCCTTTGCGCCGTAAGGTCGGCACTGACCTGGAAAAGAAGCTCTTGCAGATGAAGGAGAACGGCGAACGCCTCGACGTCATCACTTTCTCCGGCAACGGCGAACCGACACTCAATCCCGATTTTCCCAAAATCATCGACGACGTAATCTCGCTTCGCGACAAGTATTACCCCGACGCCAAGGTGTCGGTGCTGACCAATTCCACCCGTATCTTCTCCCCCGACGTGGCGGAGGCACTGAAAAAGGTAGACAACAATATCCTGAAGCTCGATTCCGCCATAGAGAAGACCATGCGCATTATCGACCAACCTACGTCGAAGCAGTTCACGGTGGAAAGCGTGGTGGATGCCCTCCGTCAGTTCAAGGGCACCGGGATAATCCAGACCATGATGCTTCGGGGAGAGCACGACGGCATTCGCATCGACAACACTACACCCGAAGAGGTGGAGGCCCTCATTGAGGCTTACCGAAAAATACAGCCAAGGGAAATCATGCTCTACAGCCTCGACCGCTCAACTCCCGAGGAGAAGCTGATTAAGGTGGGAAAGCCTGAACTTGAGGAGATTGGAAGGCGAATTGAAAATGCTGCCGGAGTGCCGGTAAAAGTGAATTGACCATGATATTCCCCTGCCCTCTTAAGGACGGCGACCGGATCGCCATCATCTCCCCCGCCACGACCGTCATGCCGGAATACGTCCACAGTGCTGCCGAGCTGCTCCGCGCCGAAGGATTCGATCCCGTCATTATGCACTCCGCCCTCGGCCCGGCGTGCGGAAGTTTCGCTGCCGGTGAGAGCGACCGTCTTGCCGATCTCAAATCAGCCATCCACGACAAAACGGTCAAAGGAATACTCTGTGCACGAGGGGGCTACGGCTGTGCCGAACTGCTCCCCTATCTATCCCCTGAAGAAGTCAGGGAGAACCCTAAATGGCTTATCGGATTCTCCGACATCTCAGCCCTCCACGCGCTTTGGCAACGGGCGGGAGTTGCCTCGATCCATGGACCCATGGCAAAGCACATGACCCTTCTCGGAGCCGGCGACCCCTGCACACGTGCCCTTCTCTCCATACTTAGAGGCGACACGAAGATGGACTATTCAGCAGCTCCATCCGGATACAACATCGAGGGATGCGCTGAGGGAAGGCTTATCGGGGGCAACCTTGCCGTGCTTAACGGTCTTGCCGCCACCCCCTACGACCTATTGTCGGCTGAGGCGACCGACTGTGCGATTCTCTTCCTCGAAGACATCGCCGAGCCAATCTACAAGGTGGAGCGTGTGCTTCACCGGCTTTTCATGTCGGGCACTTTGCAGAAGCTTAACGGATTGATAATAGGACAATTCACGGAATACAAACCTGACAAGAATTTCTCAAGTATGGAGGAGATGATCGCCGGCATGTTGCGCAAGTTCGGGATTTCTGACATCCCCGTGCTGTTTGATTTCCCCACAGGACATGTTGACTACAACCTTCCGCTGATAGAGGGCGCGAGGGTCAGGCTCAATGTAGACGCAGCCGGAGGACGGCTCACGTCGTGCGCCGATTCGTCATGTGGGCAAGAAGTTGTGGTCGGCTCCGGGATGTCGTTGAAGGAGGTTCAGAGGCTGGTAGACGAATGGATTCGCATGGTCGGAGGTCGCTATTTCTCGGAACTGACCAACATGGCATTGCTGACTGAGGAGACGGGCGAGCTTGCGAGGGTGATAGCCAGGCTCTACGGCGACCAGGTGGCGAAGGCAGGCGATCTCAGGAAAGGTCTTGAAGAGGAGGTGGCCGACGTGTTGTGGGTGCTGACTTGTATCGCCAACCAGACCGGCGTGGATATGACGGAAGCATTCCTGAAAAGCATCGAGAAAAAGACCTCGCGCGACCGTGACAGGTTCCGCTCACTTCGGAAACAATAATAGGCACAAGCATCATGAACGAAGACCCTATGACTCCATATTCTGCCGCCGGACGGCAAAAAGAAAGATCCGCAGACTATTATTCTGCCGCCAAGCGGCGGAATGCCATACCGCGACTTGCGGTGGTGGTGCCGTGTCTGAATGAGGAGGAGGCGTTGCCGATTCTTAACGAGAAGCTGACCGGAGTATTGAACCGTTTGACGGTAGAGGGCAATATCGCTTCGGGAAGCCGTATAATCTACGTTGACGACGGAAGCACCGACCGGACGTGGCAGGTCATAACGGATCTTGCCGGTCAGATGGCAGGCGGAATACGTTTGAGCCGCAATTGCGGCCACCAGGAGGCCCTGATGGCAGGGATGGAGACCGCCCTACCCGACTTCGATGCCGTAGTGACCATCGATGCCGACATGCAGGACGATGCCGAGGCCATAGCGGAGATGGTCAGGATGTATTCAGAAGGGGCAGACGTGGTCTATGGCATACGGCGTGACCGGAGCAGCGATTCCTGGTTCAAAAGGATGTCGGCCAAGGAGTTCTACCGCATGATGCGCAGGCTTGGAGTGGAATGCGTGGGGAATCACGCTGATTTCCGGCTCCTGAGTCGGAGAGCCGTGGCCGACCTTATGGATTATTCGGAGCGCAACCTTTTTCTCAGGGGCATCATCCCGCTTTTAGGGGGCAGGCAAGAGAACGTCTACTACGAGCGCGGACGGCGTGCGGCGGGGAAGACCAAATATCCTTTCCTCAAGATGATAGATTTCGCCGTCGACGGCATCACGTCTTTCTCCGTGCGCCCCGTCAGGATGCTCTTCTTCATCGGCTTGGCATTCATGCTGACGGCCCTCGGAATCTTCATCTATGTCATGGTGCGCCACTTCAGCGGGGAGACCATCGAGGGATGGACCTCACTGATGCTCTCCATATGGTTTTGCACGGGGATCCTCTTGATGGGCCTTGGAATCATAGGCGAATACATTGGCAAGATCTACATAGAAGTGAAGCGTCGCCCCCGCTTCCGCATCTCCGACAAAATCTGAGTGTGCCTGTCATTACAGAAAATAGTGCGACTCACTGATATATTCGTAGAACCATATCCTTTGGTAATCCTACCAAGCAAAAAACCGAGTGCTCATTTATAATTTATTGATAATTAAGGCTCTTGCATGGATTTCGCACAATTTTCGCACAGATTTCGCACAGTTTTCGAGCAAATTTCTTTTGTCAAGAGATTAAGTATTGCTACTTTTGTGCAAATATGACATTCGAGTTTATAGTGACTCGACAATAATTTTTAATAACTAAATTATTCATGAGAAAAAAACAATGATTTTTGGGGTCAAGCCGAAAGCACGGTGCATATGTTAAATTGGGCAATTAGAAGTGTTAAATTTTTAGGCGTAGAGTTT
>VSPO01000092.1 GCA_009775375.1 Muribaculaceae bacterium
GATTGATTTTGCCACGCTCAGACTGTTGCTTAATCATGTCGAACATTAAAAACTATTTAAATTCAAACACTCTCTTAATCATTCGTGAATTTTTGTTAAGTTATATCTTTTTTGTGGGTTTTGGGTGTTTATCTTATATGAGGACATGACCGGCACATAATATTAGTATTTCCGTCGGCGTTAATTCTCAATCTTGCTTTATCGTTGACTTTAGCTTACGAGCTTATTTTACATTCATTTTCAAACAAGCTCTATATTCTGAAGAAGACTTACTATTTTTTAATAATCTGATAATAAATCCATGAAAAAAGAAAGAATAATCCCCGCGTCAGAGCTAATCATAAATGATGACGGCTCCGTGTTTCACATTCATCTGCGCCCCGAGCAGCTTTGCGACAATATTATTCTCGTCGGAGACCCGGGAAGAGTAGATATGGTGGCATCTTATTTCGATGAAATAGACTATGATGTCAGTTCAAGGGAGTTTCATGCTATCGGGGGCTCTTATAAAGGGAAAAAGATGATGTGCATATCGCATGGCATTGGGCCTGACAACATTGAGATTGTCGTTACAGAGCTCGACGCACTGGCTAATATAGATTTTTCAACAAGAAAGATTAAGTCAGACCACCGCACATTGAAGATGGTCAGGATAGGGACGTCCGGGGCTTTGCAAGATGATATGAAGATAGGGGATTTCGTAATAGCCGAGAAGGCCATGGGTTTTGATGGAATCCTTAATTTCTATGCCGATAGAGACAAGGTCTGCGATCTTGATTTCGAAAGGGAATTTTGCAGCCATGTGGGATGGGATAAGACCTGGGCTGCACCGTATACAGTGGACGCAGATCCGGAATTGGTGGATATGATAGGAAGAGACGACATGCTCAGAGGATACACAATAGCGGCAGTCGGATTTTATGCTCCTCAGGGTCGGATGGTGAGACTCGGTCTTAAAGATCCCGGATTGAACGGCAAAATAGAAAGTTTCAGATTTGGAGGAAGGCCTATCACGAATTTTGAGATGGAATCAGCATGTCTTCAAGGCATGGCGCGATTGTTGGGCCATAAGGCAATGACGGTATGTTGTATTATCGCCCAAAGAAGGGCGGAATCGGCTAATACCGACTATAAACCATCTGTAGAGAAGCTTGTAAGGACAGTTCTCGACAGATTCTGAAGCATACCGAGTATCGTCTTCTCAGGCAATGCTGTATCTGTTGCCCGGATGACGGATCACAATACCGTCAAATTCCATCTCGCCCAGAGTCGACATGAGTCTTGGGATTGGAATCTGTGTTTGCATGTGGAGTCTGTCCGTCTGCATTGGATCGCTGCTGAAGCGGAGAGTGTCGTAGATCAACTTTGAATCTCCATCAAGCTCCGGGAACAGGTTGCGTTGTTGTGGAGCCAATTTGATATCGAGTGGTTGCCATCCAAGGATTTCAATAAGGTCGGCTCCACAGGTGATAAGATGGGCTTTCTCTTTCCTTATTAGATGGTTGCACCCGGAACTTGTTTGGTCGGAGATTCTTCCGGGTAGAGCCATGACTTCGCGGGAATAGGAGAATGCGGTGTTGGCAGTCGACATCGCCCCTCCTTTAATGTCGCTTTCCACCACAACAACAGCATCTGGAAGAGCTGCCACGATTCTGTTCCTTTCGAGAAAACGTTGTCTGTAAGGGGTGGAGCAAAACGGGTATTCCGAGATTATAGCCCCTCCCTCCTTAACGATTTTCCTTGCCAAATCGCGATGTTGCGCGGGATATATCATATTGAGCCCATGGGCTACGACAGCTACGGTCGGCCTGGAGGCTTCAAGTGCAGCCGTGTGGGCGGCGGCATCAATGCCATAGGCCAATCCGCTGACCACCAAAAGGTCGGGGAAATAAGCGGCAAGATCGGAAATAAGTTTTTTGCAGAAATCTATGCCGTAAGGAGTGGGGCGGCGTGTGCCTACAACGCTGACCACGTGTTGCGAATCGAGATTGGCCGTGCCGATTTGATAGTAAAATATAGGGGCGTCGTTAGCTTGCGACAATCTAAACGGATAATCTTCGTTGAGAATGAAATGTCCTGTGATGTTATGCTTCTGCATAAGTTCATACTCCTTTCGCGCATTGAAAAGAGCTTCGTCACGCTCCATTTTCTCAAAACGGAATGAGCCGGAAAGTCCGAGTGCAGAAGTCAGCTCAGGAGTAGGAATAGAGAAAAAATCCTCAAGGGTCACGCCTCTTTCCGGCAAGGCCCTGACTAAATCAGGGGTCATTTTGCTAAGTCGGGAAATAGCTATTTCGTAGATTATCTCCGGGTCAGACATTTTATGATATTTGAGAGTTTGTTGTCGTTATTTTTGTGTGAGTATGAAAGCGCAAGGATTATCTTATGAACTTGGAAAATACGGCGGCAAGCTCATCTCCTCTTGATAGTTTGCCATCTTTCAATACGACGACCGTCACCACTCCTTCAGCCACGATTTCTCCATTAGGCTTGATGATGTCTTGATGGAAAATAAAGCGCGGACCTTTCCTCTCCAACCGAAGACAGCTAAGGAAACTTTCCCCTCCTCTAAGAGAAGTCTTATATTCAATCTCTATTTTTCTAACCACGGCATCCATGCCATGATTGTGCATTTCGATAAACGACAGCCCGGCGTCAGAGCAGAATTTGTGGCGGGTGTGTTCCATATAGTGAAGATAGTTGGCGTTATTGACAATCTGCTCGCAATCGAGCTCATAGTCGCGCACTTCCATATCCATGACAAAGCAATATCTTTTATTGTCTTTTAAGAGTCTCATATGCCAATGGTTTAATTTTCGTTGTTTTTACGTATCTTTGTGGCAATCTCGGCAATAGCCATGGAAAAGTCATGGCTGTCGTCGAAGATTGAAGAAGGAATCCAGATAAAGCCTTTACTGCGGTTTTGAAGAGGAAAGACCACGGACGACAATCCTACATTGAATTTCCCTATCGAAGAATATGGCACCTTCAAAGAAGACAATGGGTTCATTACGATTTCTCCCGTCTTATCGTCAATCGACTCCCTGAATATTTCGGCTTGTATGCAGTCGCAGCAAATATTGATGCGATGAGGCATAACGTTCATCACGCTGACGGGAAGAAGCCCGTAGAATAGATATAGGAAAAACAAAAGAAGAGGAGTCACAAGAAACAATAGCATCAAAAAGACAATACCCCATCTTATGTCGTGGATAAAGGATGCGATAATAAGTGGGATGGAAAGTAATGATGCAGCCAATATCCAAGGCTTGCCGTATAGGGAAAGCATGCTGAGTGCAAACTCTCCTCGTCCCATTTTAAATATTCCTGTCTTGATGGTGTTGAAATTTGATTCCATTTTAAAACGACTTCACGTTTCTCGTTTATCTGTCGCGTAGCTGTCTGGTCTTTTTGTAGACTTCGAGATTCTTCGGCACGATAGTCTGCACGTAGCCTGACCCATCCTCATTATATAATTTTTTTATGTCGATGTATTTCTCTCCATTGCCTTTCTTTATGGGAAAAACTTCATCGCGTCGGGATTTAGCACGGTCTCCAATGGGGGAGTGGCCGTTTTTACCCGTCCTGCGCAATCCTTCATCCACACCGTTTTCTCTACACCACACCGGCACTATTTCAGCACATGGGGGATAACCAAGACCCGTCCACATGATATATTGATCGGCAATCATCTGCTCCTTAGGCTTTTCGTCTTTAGAAATAGGGCGGCATCCTTCAATCACTACGGTGGCTGTAGACTTGTAGCGTGGGATGAAATCCTGATCCACCACCCATCTGTCAGGCCCCTTGGCATAATCATGCTGCTTAAGGTCGTGCCAGAATGAGCGGCTGATATTTTCTGTCAGAAGTTCGGGCGTAACGTTGGCCGCTTTTATATGTGGGTCAAGAAGGTGGCAGGCATTTGCTTCACGGTTGAATCCGAATCCCTCGTCGGGACGTCCGGAGTGGCTGTAGTTGGTGCGTACAATCACATTGCCTGGAGCGTTTTTCACGTCGTATCTGACGTAAGTATGGTTGTTGGTTTCGAAAAACGCACCATTGCCATAAGCGTCAATCACCCCGAAATTGGCTTCAACTCCCATTGGACGGGGCTGGCTGTCAAGAAAAATAGCAAAATCCTCCACGGTCGTACATTTCTTCAATGCCTTGGCCATAAGATAGCCCTCCTTATCCATATTTTTTTGTGGCACCTTGTCATCTTTTATATTATATGAGGCGGTATTCATGATTGCGAATCCCTTATCATTCATGCCGATCCATGCTTGTTCAAGTTTTTTGTCGTCGGCGTTAAACAATGCAACGAAAGAATGTTCTCCGTTTTTACCCTCTACATATTCCACAATATTGTCGATAGCACTCGTGTCACGATGTTTCCACAGCATAGGTCTGCCAGAGGGATTTGCCTCAGGCCCTATCAAGGCAGACGTGCATCCAAAGGCCTCAGCTATTCCGAATACAAGGCAACAAAGAATAGGTCTTATTCGTTTAATCATAGTCTTCCAAGTTTGTATAAACGTGTTGATGTCTGTAGAAGGAACATGGCATATTATCCATGCATGGCTTCTTAGACAAATTTTTTACAAAGGTAAACAAAAATTCCAAAAACTATGATTTCAGATCCGAATATTCTTGTGAGCATGATAAATATGAAGTTGCGCGATGGCGATTATTCTTCTCTTGATGATGCTTGTCTGTCATTGGGCATAGATAAAGAGGAATTGGAGCGACGTCTTGCAGCAGCAGGTTTCCATTATGACTCAACTCAGCGGCAATTCAAGTGACCGACGCCCATAAATGCGGCTTGAGAAGCGCTCTAATGGGAATAATTTCACCAATTGACAGTCGGCAATGAATATAGCGGAGTCATCGTTGTCATAAATCAGCATATGAGGGTGAGAATGTGTCTCCATGCCTGATGTCTCCAGTGGACGCTCCTCTTTCAAGCCATCTGACGCGTTGGTCAGACCGTCCATGGTTGAATGTTTCCGGCACGGCATAACCTTGGGCTTGCTTTTGAAGATAATCATCGCCTATTTTTGAGGCGGCGTTCAAGCCTTCCTCGATGTCTCCCGCTTCGAGCGAGCCAAACATTTTGTTGTCGTGGAATGCCCACATTCCTGCGTAGAAGTCTGCTTGTAGTTCGGTCCTGACACTTAATTGATTGGCCTCCGTCTTAGATGTCCGGGCCATTTGTTCGTGTGCTTGCTCAAGAGTGCCTAAAAGATGCTGAACGTGGTGGCCGACTTCGTGAGCAATGACATAGGCATAGGCGAAATCGCCTCCCGCTTTCATCTGAGTCTCCATTTGCTCAAAAAAGGAGAGGTCGATATATAAGGTTTCATCTGCCGAACAATAAAACGGCCCGACGGCAGATGACGCATTGCCGCAGGCAGAAGATACTGACCCCGTGTACAACACCATCTTGGGAGGTCGGTAAGTAAGACCGAGCTTTTTAAATTCGCTTGTCCAGACATCTTCTGTCCCGGCGAGAATCTGTTTTGCGAAATTTGCATACTCCTCTTCTTGGGGCGTGGGTTTATAGTCACCTCTGATTTCGTCGGAGGTGGCAAACGAACTGCTGTTGTTCAATACGGAAAGAGGATTGCCTCCCGATAGCCATACGAACAGGGCGGCGATAATCAAGCCGCCGATTCCGCCGATACCGGCTATTTTCCCTGCACTTCCTTTCCCGCGTCTGTCTTCAACGTTATTGCTGAAGCGTCTTCCGTCAAGTCTCATAATCTTTTTGTATAACGTCAATGAATTAAGATTCTATGTTTCAATAACGCATAAAATAGGGAAAAGTATCAACACATAAAGATATAAATACAAAAAGAGAGGGGCGCTTCCACGACGCCCCTCTCACGATTCCACTATAAACTATATCTAACTAAACTTAAACCATATTCAACTTTTCTCACGAAACTTTGAATATTTATCCATATTGCTTCATTGCTTTTTGTATTAGTAAAACGTGTGCATAGCCGTAATGTTGGATAGTTTATGTTGGTTTAATGATATTCAACAGACCTTAACAGTTGACATAATGTCAATATGCAGTTTGCTATATATTTGTGAAATTATTTAAGAGCGCCTTCTTCATAATTTATGTCCAAGCAGCTGTGAAATCATAGAAACACACTTTTAGATATATTCTCTGAAACTTATCGGCTGTTTATTTGGCAGCATTGATATAATGTAGTAATTTTGCATTCGGAAATCAATATACAGAAGTTGTTTAAACTTTTTCTTTTTCAAAGAAAGTATGAAATCTAATTATTCGGGACTTTGGCTTTTGCTTTTAGTTGCTCTCGTCGTCGTCGTGGGAATGGCATTCTCAGAAGATCTGACAATAGGCAGCCATACGCTTAAGAAAGCCCCTGTGGCTGATGTCCTTTTATCGGATGCACATCGAGTCGAGGTAGAAAAGGATATGACAGAGAATCCGGATTCTTCCTTATTTATAAAAGAGGATGAGCCTTTGGAGGTTGACACTTTGCCGAAGTCGATACTGCTGTTTGGCGATTCCATGACCTTCAATCTTGCATTGCGTCTTGCTAAGTATGCCGCTGCCAATGGTCATAAGCTGCATGCCGTCAATTGGGATTCAAGCAATACGAAAATATGGGCGGAATCTGACACTCTTGACAGGTATCTTCGTGAGTATAATGTGGATTATGTATTTATCTCGTTGGGAAGCAATGAGCTGTATTTTAAAAAGCCTGAAACACGTATGCCATATGTCAAGACGATCCTGTCAAAAATTGGCACGATTCCCTATGTATGGATTGGCCCTCCTAATTGGCAGGAGGATACGGGAATAAACGACATGCTTGAGTCTGTTTGTGCTAAAGGGGCTTTTTTCCGAAGTGCCGGTATGAATTTCAAGAGAAAAGCGGATAAGATTCATCCGACACGAGCTTCTTCAGCTCTATGGATTGATAGCATAATGCGTTGGATGCCTAAATCACGCCATCCTATTTTAGCCAACCTGCCACCTGACACGTTGGGAAAAGTCAAGACCAATGTGATTTTCCTTGAAGCGTTAAACAGATAATATTCTTCAATATCTATATGGCCTCTGGGGGCCAATAACAGAATTTATGAATGAGTTGTTGGAAAATGCATCCACTATAATAGACAATGTCAGGACAATGTTTGCTTACGATCCTAAAGCTCCCATGCTTTTTTCAAGCGGATTGTTTTGGCTGCTGTTCATAGTGTTTCTTCCCATATATGCCTTGTTAAAGGGAAGCAGATGGAAAATGACAGTTTTCGTCATTTGTTTCTCATTGTATTTCTATTACAAGTCAAGCGGGCTGTTTTTTTTGATGCTTATCGCGACTTCGCTTATTGACTGGACTTTATCCCATATTATACATAAGATTGAAAAGAAATGGGCACGACTTTTTGTCATGTGGCTTTCGATTTTGGTCTCTCTTTCAATACTTGGTTATTTCAAGTATGCCAATTTCTTCCTGTGGAATTGGAACAATATGGTGGAGGGCAACTTCCAGCCTCTTGATATTATTCTTCCGGTCGGAATCTCGTTCTATACTTTCCAGTCGATTAGTTATGTTGTGGATGTATATAAGCGAAGGATCAGGCCGACAAAAAGTTGGCTCGATTATCTGTTTTTCCTCTCATTCTTCCCGGCCTTGGTGGCGGGTCCTATAGTGAGGGCTGACTATTTCCTTCCCCAGATTGAGGCTAATCGACGCGCCTCCTACAATGATATTTGGGGAGGGTTATGGCTTGTGATTGTCGGAATTGTGAAGAAGGCGCTCATAGCAGACTATATTGCTCAATACAATGATTTGATATTCAATAATCCTGAATTGTATACGGGTGTTCAGACGCTTATGGGAGTAGTGGGATATACCATGCAGATATATTGCGATTTTTCAGGATATTCTGATATGGCTATAGGCATTGCCTTGATACTTGGATTCAGACTCGGTCTGAATTTCGACTCCCCGTATCAGAGCAGAAATCTGACAGAGTTCTGGAGACGATGGCACATCTCTCTTTCCTCCTGGCTTCGGGACTATGTTTACATTCCGTTGGGAGGGAATAGAAAGGGTACGGTCCGCACGTATGTCAACAATTTCCTGACGATGTTGATAGGAGGATTGTGGCATGGCGCGGCATGGAAATTCGTTTTTTGGGGTGCTATGCATGGAGTGGGGTTGGCTGTTCATAAGGCATGCAAGCCTGTTTTGGAGAAGATCCCTGACAATTTCATAACAATCCCAATCTTCTGGGCTGTAACGTTTATATATGTTTCTTTATTATGGGTATTCTTTAGGGCAGAGGATTTTGAATCTTCGGTGCTTATAATCCAGAATATTTTCACGGATTTCCATTGGAATCAGGTACCTCAATTTTTCGATGCGCGTCCTGTCTGGTGCATTATGATGGTTGCCCTCGTAATATTTCACTTCGTTCCTCAGAGTTGGGCAGATAGTGTTCAGATGGCATTCATAAAGATGAGTTGGATTCTTAAGCTGATAGTATTTATGATAGTGGTCCAATTGGTGATTGAATTTATGTCGGAGGAGGTCGCTCCTTTCATATATTTTCAATTTTAAGAAACGTGTTCTTAGGTATCATGGTTTTTGGCAAGTCCAAATGATGGGGCACAGGGCAATATTTACTGACTTGATTGCGTATATATATACGCCAACAAACTTAATCTGATTCAGCTTATCTATTCCGGTTTGAGGTAAGAAAGTCAGGGTTTGTTGGAGTTGAGTAGTAATATTTATCTAATCATCATGAAAATTTACAGCAAGTTGCTTTTATCGCTGGCTACAATTCTCTTTGTAGGAGGGATGTATGCAAGTAATCCGGTCGTGGAATGGGATTCTCAAAGTCTGATTCTTGACGGGAAAAGGGTTGTGCCCGTAATGGGAGAGATACATTATTCAAGACTTCCTCATAAAGAATGGAAGAGAGCCGTCGGAAAAATGAAAGAGGGCGGAGTGACAATCATTGCCACTTATGTCTTCTGGAACCATGTAGAGAACAAGGAGGGCATATTTGATTGGAGTGGAAGTAGGAATCTGCGTAAGTTCTTGGAAATATGCAAAGAGGAGAATATGCCGGTGGTACTCAGAATCGGGCCCTTTTGTCATGGAGAAGTGCGCAATGGAGGCATTCCTGATTGGATTTTCACCAAAGGTGTGAAATCAAGATCGGAAGACCCGCGTTTTCTAAGTTTTGTGGAGCGTTTCTATCGGCAGATTTTCACTCAGGTTCAGGGACTTCAATGGAAGAATGACGGTCCGGTACTGGCTTGTCAGTTCGACAATGAATATCGAGGACACGGTTCCTATCTCATGGCCTTGAAGAGCATCGCTGAGGAAATTGGCTTTGACCTTCCCTTGTATACTCGTACGGGATGGCCGGAACTCAAGTCTCCGCTGCCTTATGGGGAAATGATTCCTCTATATGGCGATTATGCCGATGGATTTTGGGAAAGGTCGTTGCTTCCGGCGGCCGGAGATTATTATAAGGCATTTAATTTTAGACCTTTCCGTGGTTCTACTGCTATAGCTACAGAACAATTGGCAGATCAAAAGGAGAAGATTACAGAAGGGGATGAGGCTTATCCATATTTCACGTGTGAACTCGGAGGGGGAATGGCCACTGCATATCATCGTCGTCCATGGGTCTATCCGGAGGATGCTTATTCTCTTGCCGTGGTGAAACTTGGGAGTGGGAGTAATCTTCTCGGATATTATATGTATCATGGAGGCACGAATCCTGATAGTGATACGCATTTGAATGAAGTGCAAAGGAGTCCTGCTACCAACTACAATGATATGCCGGTGAAGACATATGATTTTCAGGCTCCATTAGGAGAATTCGGCCAGCCATATCCTCATTATTTCTTGCTTCGTAAACTTCATCTTTTCATGAAAGATTATGGAGACGCGCTGGCGGTGATGAAGCCCATATTCCCTAATCCGTTCAATCCGGTCAAGGGTGATGATTCTTTTCTAAGATGGTCGCTTCGACAGGATGGCAACAGTGGTTTTGTCTTCATAAATAATTACGAGCGACTCCAAAATCTATCTACGAAAAATAAAATTGTTTTTGAGGCTTGTGGCATTAAATTCCCTTCCAAGCCTATTGCCATACCCGGTGGCACTGTATGTATTTTCCCCGTAAATATTGATGGAATCAGTTATGCTACAGCCCAGCTCATATCAAGACGGAATGGAAAGATATATCTCGAACAAATACCCGGAATCCCGACGGAAATATCGATAGACGGCAAACTGCTAAGGAATGTCAAACCTCAAGGAACAGCGAATCCTGTCTATAAAAACATCTACCTGCTTACTTCTGAAGAGGCATCTCGTCTTTTTCTTGACCCGGTACGGCCTATTGCAGATGTTGACAAGCCTATTGTCGAAAAGACTGAGGAAGCGAAAGGATATAGAAATATTTCCATAGGTGTTAACAAAGTGGCGGAATCTCCTCAAGATGCTGAATTTAAGGATGCGGCTGTATATAAGATTTCAGGATTGCCGCCTGCCAAAGATAGGCAAGGGAGATTGCTTGAGGTGAAATATAAAGGAGATGTCGCCAGACTATATTGTGAAGGCCAATTGATAGCCGATAATTTTTACAATGGTAGGCCAATGCTTTATGGGCTTTGGAGATTGCCCGACGAAATTTCTGAAATAGAACTCAGGATTCTTCCCCTTCAAAATGATATGCCTGTGTATTTCCCTCGTGAGGCTAATGTGGCAGTTGGAGAGAAAGTGATAAACGTGGATATAATACCAATAGAAAGATGAGAAGGTATCTAGTGTTTTTAATGGCTCTTGTCTCAATGACATTAGCCGCAAAGAGGATCGAGAAGATTGATTTGTCAGGAGAATGGGATTTTGGATACGGAGAGACTAAAGTGTATGACGACGTAATCAATCTTCCCGGATCTATGCTGACCAATGGCAAGGGTAGGGAGGTCGATGCCGACACCAAATGGACAGGCTCCTTATATGATTTGTCTTATTATCACAGGGATGATATGGCCACATATAGACAGAAAGGAAACATCAAATTCCCGTTTTTCCTTACGCCCGATAAAGAATATGTAGGCAATGCCTTCTATCGTCGTTATGTTGATGTGCCTGAAGATTGGAAGGGGAGAAGGGTTGAGCTGTTGCTTGAGCGTCCTCACATAGAGACCTGCTTATACGTAAACGGCGACAGTGTCGGACATGACATGTCGCTTTCCACTCCCCATCTATATGATGTCACGAAGTATTTGCAGTATGGCAAACGTAATGAGATAGAGTTGAAGGTTTATAATGGAATTGAGAACGTTTGCGTTGGTCAGGATTCACATAGTGTGACAGATCAGACTCAGGGCAATTGGAATGGAGTGGTGGGGGAAATACTACTGCGTAGCAAGCCGTCGGATACTTACATTAAGAAGGTCAGGATTTTTCCTGATGTAGCCAAGAAGAGGGCTATTGTCAAAGTGATATATGGAAGTAGTGTTGGTATTGGTAAAATTGACAATGCCACAGCAACGGCATTGGATGCTGATGGCGGGGAAGTTTTTGCAGCTGAAGTGAAAAGGTCGGTTGGTGATACGATTGAGTTTGCCATAAATATGGGGGAGAGGATGAAGACTTGGGATGAGTTCTCTCCGTCGCTCTATCGCTTGGAGGTGAAGATTGGCTCCGATTCTGTTTCCACAACATTTGGCATGAGAGATATTAAGGTGTCGGGAAGGAATATAGAGATAAATGGTCGCCCTGTATATATGAGAGGCACGGTAGAGAATTGTTGTTTCCCGTTGACAGGTTATCCTCCTACCGATACAGAATCCTGGGACCGTATATTCTCAAAATGCAAGGAATATGGCATCAATATGATGAGGTTTCATAGCTATTGCCCTCCGGATGCGGCATTTGAAGCAGCCGATAAAGCAGGAATATATCTCCAACCCGAAGGACCGTCATGGCCAAACCATGGAGTAAAGCTTAAAGCCGGGATGAGCATTGATGGCTATTTGATTGAGGAATCAAAAAGAATCATTGACAGCTACGGTCATCATCCTTCGTTCGTAATGATGGCTGCCGGGAATGAGCCGGCCGGCGATTGGGTGGAATATTGCAAGGAATGGGTAGGGGAGATGAAGGCCTATGACCCTACAAAAATATATTGCGGTGCTTCGGTTGGTGGAGGATGGGCGTGGGATTATGGTAGTGAATATCATGTCAAAGGCGGAGGAAGAGGACTTGTATGGAGTAAGCGTATGCCTTCCAGTGATGATGATTACTCTTCCGATATGGAGTTGCCGAGAAATTTCAAGCCTACTCCGGCGCATCCTGTAAATACAGAGCCAATCCTTGCTCATGAGCAAGGACAATGGTGCGTTTTCCCGGACTTTCGCGAAATATCTCAATACACGGGACCGTATAAAGCCCGTAATTTTGAAATTTTTAAGGATCTTCTCAATGCAGGAGGGATGGGGGAAATGGCAGGGAAATTTCTTAATGCCAGCGGAAGGCTGCAGGCTCTATGCTATAAATATGAGATTGAGAGAAACCTGCGTACTCCCGGATATAGCGGTTTTCAGCTTCTTGGCCTGAATGATTACAGTGGTCAGGGCACTGCCTTGGAAGGCGTCTTAAATGTATTTTGGAATGAGAAGGGGTATATTTCATCTTCTGAATGGCGGCAGTTTTGCAGTCAGGTAGTGCCTCTTGCCCGTTTCCCTCGTTTCGTATTTTCTTCATGCGACACAATTTCTGTTCCCATAGAAATAATGAATGCGGGGCCGAGTCCTATCGATTCCGTTTTGGTTCGATATCGAATAAAGGGTGACGATGGCTCAGTGCTTGCTCACGGCGTTTTTGACGCCGGCGAAGTCCCAATAGGAAAGAATTTCAGTGTGGGTGCAATAAATGCCGGCTTTGGTATGGTGGCGGTTCCGACTCGCTATTCTTTGAATGTCAGCATTCCTGGCAAAGGAGCTAATAGCTGGGAGTTCTGGGTCTATCCTGAGGAGAATGCTGATGTTTGTCCGGATAATATATATATGGCTGACTCCCTCGACAGCCGCGCTTTGGAAATTTTAGGTCAAGGGGGAAGTGTTCTTATCGAGGCGGCCGGAAAAGTATCTTTAGGAAGCGATATCGTGCAGCACTATCTGCCTGTCTTCTGGAACACGAGTTGGTTTAAAATGCGTCCGCCTCATACTACAGGGGCATATATCGATAAAAGTCATCCCCTGTTTGGTCATGGTTTCCCCACCGATGATTGGGGTAATCTTAATTGGTGGGAGCTTCTCAATAGGGCACAGGTGATGAATCTGCTTGAATTGCCTGCTTCTTATCAAAGCCCGGTGCAACCTATAGATACGTGGCATGTCAGTAGGAAGCTTGGAATGATCTTAGAAGCTAACGTTTTGAATGGAAAACTGTTTATGACAACTATCGACATATCGTCGGATCTTGACAAGCGAATTGTCGCAAGAAGAATGAGAAATGCTATTATCTCGTATATGTCCAGTGAGGATTTTAATCCCACAATCTCAATCTCTCCGGATGTGGTGAATAACTTTTTTACAAAGACAACTCCACCCATAAAAATGTACACCAACGAATCTCCTGATGAACTAAAACCAAAATTGAAATAGAGTAGAGGTTGAGTAAATTTCAATGACGAAAAGGTAAATGTCATATGAAAACGCATCCCTCCAACAGAAAAAGGCCCCTCCTGAAAGTAAAATTACCGTCGGGAGGGGCTTTTTATCGTTGCATCAACCTTAAAATAACGCAGAAATATGGGCAAAAGTTTTATGTGTTAACAAAACAATACATAAATTAACATATGTTGATTTTAATATCTTTCAGTTGTTTACGACTCCAAAAAAGAAAAAATCAATTAAAAATGGAGGGAAAGCTTGCGGGCGGGGAAAATCGGTTGTAATTTTGCAACCGCAAACGGGAAACGACGCAAGCCGCTCCGGGAGCGAAGAGAGAACATTGA
>VSPO01000093.1 GCA_009775375.1 Muribaculaceae bacterium
CCGGCATCCCGGCGGGCGTGGACGTCGTGCCGATACGCGGCGAGAACAGCGCGGGCCACCTCTGGCCCTTCATCATCGGCAAGGAGGGCAGGACCTACGTCACCTGCACAGAGAACACCGACTTCGTCCCCGCCCCTGAGTTTGACATAGTCGCCGCCAAGATCTACCGCCAGGAGTTCGTCCTCAACCGCCGCCCTCGTCCTGCGCTACCTCGTGCTGGTGGTGGTGTTCGACACGTTCCACACCCCCACGGAGTCGATGACCCCCACGCTTCAGCCTGGCGACCACGGATATATCGACAAGCTCAAGCTCGGCGGCCGCATCTTCGACTTCTACGCCGCCGCCCGCGGCGAGCGCGTGACGGTCAGACGCCTGCCCGGCTACGGGCGTCTTGAGCGCGGCGACGTCATAGTCTTCAACGCCACCTTCGACGAGCGCTGGGACAGCGTCGCCCTCAACATGTATCGCAATACCGTCCGACATGGGGGACAGGATCATAGGCTTGCTTTTTATAGATTTTTTCGGTATTTCTGAAGATTTTCGACCTGCGACGCGTTTTTTATTCATAAAACATGGTGTGAAATCCATAAGTATACATTATATTTGCAGCTACAACCGTCTTTCGGGCAACTTCACCTTTGGTCGCCAAGCAGGATGGAGAATAAAGAAATACTAAAATAATGGTCTGGAAAATAGAAGGAATACTCGAACGTCTTGGTCTCAAGCGCGAAGAATCGATGGGGTTGGCACTAAGCGGAGGCGGAGCCAAGGGATTCTCCCACATAGGCGTTTTCAAAGCGTTTGAGAACTTCGGGCTCCATCCCGATGTCATGTCGGGCGTATCGGCGGGAGCAATCGCCGCCGCGCTCTATGGGGCGGGGCTAACATCAGATGATATTATAGAATGCTTCCTTGAGGCCTCGAATTTTGATGATTTCACGGAATGGGCATTGCCCAAACAAGGATTCTTCAAACTCGACCGTCTATGCAAGTTGCTTGAATCCTGGTTGCCGGTGAGAAATCTTGAGGAGATGAAAATCCCCACAATCATCTGCGCGACGGATCTTGACAATGCAAAGTCGGTCGGCTGGATAAAAGGGGAGATCGCTCCCAGAGTCGTTGCTTCTTGCAGCATTCCGATTATTTTTAACCCTGTCAAGATAGCCGGAGTCAACTATGTCGACGGGGGAGTGCTCCGCAATCTTCCGGCATGGGCAATAAGAGACTATTGCACGACGCTCTATGGCGTCAATTGCAGCCCAATGAAGCGAAATGAAAAGGGCAACCCTTCGCTGATCGACATCGCCTACAGATCGTTTCATCTTATGATGAAAGCCAATATGCCCCAGGACATTAAATTGTGTGACCACGTCATAGAGATACAGCAGATCGGCCAGATACGCACCTTCGAAGTAAAGGGATTGAAAAAGGGGGTTGCAATAGGCTATGACGCCGCATGCAAGGAGCTTGAGAGAATATTGGAGTCAAAACAATAATACAGATAAACTAATCATGAGCATTGGCAAAGAAAAACTGATCATCTACCAACTTTTCCCAAGAATATTCACCAACACCAATCCCAATTGCGTCCCTTGGGGCACGCTGCAACAAAACGGGAGCGGCAAGCTCAACGACTTTACGCCCGAGTTGCTGAGTCATATCAAGGAATTGGGCGTGAATTGCATATGGTTCACGGGCGTGATAGAGCATGCCACGAAAACGGATTTCAGTGAGTATGGGATAGCAAAAGACAATCCCAATGTCGTAAAGGGGGAGGCGGGTTCGCCATATGCGATCAAGGATTATTATGACATCGCTACTGCGCTTGCAGAGTCTGTGCCCGACAGGATGAAGGAGTTTGAGGCGCTTGTCAGAAGAGTGCATGCCGAGAAAATGAAGATTCTTATCGATTTCGTCCCCAACCACACGGCAAGAGTCTATCATTCCGATTCCTCTCCGGCAGGAGTTGAAGATTTCGGCACGCAAGACAACATTAATATGAATTTCGCGCCCGACAACAACTATTACTATATATCCAATCAACGGTTTTATCCGTCGTTCGACATTTCCGGAGGGGGAGAACCATACGTGGAATTTCCCGCAAAAGCCACCGGAAATGATTGTTTCACGGCATTCTGTAGCCAATATGACTGGTATGAGACTGTGAAGCTGAATTACGGGCATGACTACAATGATGGGTCTGACCATTTCGACCCTGTTCCCGACACATGGCACAAGATGCTTCATATCCTGAAATTCTGGGCTTCGAAGGGTGTAGACGGTTTCCGTTGCGATATGGTCTTCATGGTGCCTCTCCCTTTCTGGCACTGGGCAATTCCTCAAGTCAAGAAAATATATCCCCATGTCATTTTTATTGGAGAAATATACGACGTAGGTCTTTACCGTCCGTTCCTTGATTATGGATGCTTCGATTATCTTTACGACAAGGTGAACCTTTACGACACTCTTGTCGGCATTGAAAAACAAGGCCTTTCAGCGGCACAGATTACGGGCTGCTGGCAAACCGTAGACGGTATCGGTGACAAAATGGTCAATTTCCTTGAGAATCACGACGAAGTCAGGTTCGGATCGAAAGCCTATGCCGGAGATTCATTGCGGGTTGTGCCCTCTCTTGTTGTCTCTTCCATGATTTCAAGAGGCCCGTTCCTGATATACTATGGCCAGGAACTCGGGGAGTCGGCTCGCGATAATGAAGGATTTGCAGGCGACAACGACCGTACGACAATCTTTGATTATTGGAGTCTTTCTACAATCAGGCGTTGGTATGACGGAGGCAAATGCGACGGAGACAACCTTTCCCCCCATGAGAGATGGCTCCGCAATGTCTATAAGACAATCCTGACGCTGTGCAACACCCGCGAGGCTCTGCGCGATGGCAATTTCTTCGACCTTATGTACGTCAATCTCCGGCAACCGGGATTCGATCCTCATTCCCATTTCGCGTTCCTTCGCTACAACGGCGATGACGTGCTCTTGATAATCGTGAATTTTTCAAGGGAGGCGTCACACGTCAGCGTGATGATTCCCCAATTGGCATTCGAAATGGCGGGTCTTGAAGAGGGGGAAATCGTGACGGCCGATCTTTTGTGGGGTAAGCCTCAGAAATTCAATCTGTCGGCATCCTCCCCACTGACTGTCTATATGAGTGCGGCAGATGCGCTTGTCCTTCCGATAGGGAAGAAGAAAGACGTTTCCGGCCATAAAATGAAAGGATCTGAATTGAGGGGAGAAAAGAAATCTTCCGGGAAATGCAGGAAAATCGAAAAATAAATTCTAATTTTGCAAGTAAATATTTACCTATCCATATCATGAGCAATTACCTTCCGCCCATAAAGGTTTTCGCAGGGACCAAGAGCCATTATCTTGGAGAATCGATCTGCAAGGATCTGGGCATAGAATTAGGAAAAATGAAGATAGAGACGTTTGCCGACGGAGAATTCGAGGTCTCTTTTGAAGAGTCTATCCGTGGAGCAGAGGTCTATCTCGTGCAGTCAACATTCCCCAACAGCGACAATCTGATGGAGTTGCTCCTCATGGTCGACGCTGCCAAGAGGGCATCTGCGGCCACGATCGTGGCAGTGGTCCCTTATTTCGGATGGGCCCGACAGGACCGCAAGGACAAGCCGAGGGTATCTATCGCCGCCAAGCTTGTGGCCGACCTTCTGAGTGTGGCAGGCATCGACCGTCTTATCACGATGGATCTCCATGCCGACCAAATTCAGGGATTCTTCAACGTGCCGGTCGACCATCTCTACGCCTCTTCAATCTTCATTCCCTATATCGAGAGTCTACATTTAAAGGACCTTGTCATAGCGTCTCCTGATGTGGGAGGTGCTAAGAGGTCGAATTCCTACGCAAAGTATTTCGATGTGCCGCTTGTGTTGTGTCATAAGCAGAGGGCAAAGGCGAATGTCGTAGAAAAGATGACCGTCATTGGAGATGTCGAAGACAAGAACGTGGTGCTTGTCGACGATATCAGCGACACGGCCGGAACAATCACCAAGGCTGCCGATCTCCTGCTTGAGAAGGGAGCTAAGTCGGTCAGGGCACTTTGCAGCCACGCCGTAATGAGCGACCCCGCCACTGAGAGGGTCAAGGCTTCCGGGTTGACTGAAATCGTCTTCACTGATTCCATCCCCTATGGGAAGGAGAACCCCAAGGCAGTGGTGCTCCCTGTGGCCAAGCTTTTTGCAGACACGATTCGCCGAATCCACAACAATCAGTCGATATCATCTCAATACCTCTTTAAGCCGTAAAGAGATATTTGCCAAGAATAGAGCTGAATGCCAATAATAAAAAAGGCACCCAAATTATTTGGGTGCCTTTTTTATTATTGGCATTGTCGCATTACCAGATTATTACCCGCTCTGATTCAGGTCGATACATCTTGTCGCCCTCCTTAATGCCGAAGGCTTCGAAGAACGGCTCAAGATTTTTGAGAGAAACGTTCACACGGTTTTTGCCAAGGGAATGCACGTCGCCGGTCGTAAGCGAACGGATTTCCTCGTCTCTGATATTGTTAGCCCAAAGGTTGGCGAAGTTCAGATAGAACACCTGCATCGGGTCGAGTCCGTCGATGAGGGCTTCTTGCGATTTTACGTCTACCCCTTTCTTCTTTTGGGAATCAAGGAATGCGGTCGCCGCCACGCGCAGACCTCCCTGGTCAGCAATGTTTTCGCCAAGGGTATACTGTCCGTTAGCGTGAAGACCAGGAAGGACCTCAACCTCGTCAAACTGAGCGATGAGTCCTTTGGTCAGCTTGGTGAAAGCCTCGCTATCCTCGGGTGTCCACCAGTCAATCATGTTGCCATTTGCATCGAATTGACGGCCTTGGTCGTCAAATCCATGAGTGAGTTCATGGCCAATCACCACGCCGATGCCTCCATAATTCTCTGCGTCGCTTGCCTCAGGGTCAAAGAAAGGCGCTTGAAGAATTCCTGCAGGGAAAACTATTTCGTTGTTGACCGGATTATAGTATGCATTGATTGTCTGAGGAGTCATTCCCCATTCCTCGCGGTCGACAGGTTTGCCCCATTTGTCAAGGATTTGCTGGTTTTGCCACATGCTGGCGTTATGAGCGTTCTCCCAATATGAAAGGGCGGGGTCCACGTTAAGCTTTGAATAATCTTTCCACTTGTCGGGATAGCCGATTTTTACGGTGATGGCGTTAAGCTTCTTTAGAGCCTGCACTTTGGTGTCGTCGCTCATCCAGGGGAGATGGATGATGTGTTTGCCGAGTGCGTTGCGGAGATTTTCCACGAGGCCGATCATGTATTGCTTTGAGGTTTCGGGGAAATATTCCTTCACGTAAAGCTCGCCTATGCCTTCTCCCATGATTCCTTCCGTCACGGCGAGAGCGCGTTTCCAACGCGGCCTTTGCTGCTGCACCCCGCTCATGACCTTGTTGAATTCAAACGAAGCGTTGCTGAAATCGTCGCTCAGATATGGAGCCGCATTGGAGACATACTCCCAAAGATAATAGTCTTTTTTCTCGCGGTCGGTCAGTGATTTCATCAAGTTGTCGCCCTGTTTTAGAGTCTTAAGGTCTGTGACGATTAAAGTCTGGGGAGTCTCGATGTTCATCGTCTCAATGAAAAACTTGTCCCATGGGAAATTGGGATAGGTTTGCTTGAGCTGGTCGATGCTTCTTGGATTATACATCGCGGCGATGTTTCTGCTCTCTTCGCGGGTCTTTGTAGAGTCGGCGATGAGAGTCTCGATCTTCATTACGTTCTTGACGATACGTTTCGCGTCCTTCTTGCTGTAGCCGGCATTGATCATTTGCCTTTCAATCAGCTTCTGGTAAGCCTCCCTGACATCTTTGTTTCTCTTGTCGTTCAGCAGATAATAGTCGCGGTCGCCGAGCCCGAGTCCTGCTCCTGAGATATACATTGCATAGACGCTGCTGTTGGCAAGGTCTTCCATCGGACCTGCGCCAAAGAAAGGAGATCCATAGTTTTTGTGCATCCATAGGAAAATGTCGGCCATTTCCTCCGGTTTTGCATTCTCGATTCTTTCAAGGTCTGCCTTGATAGGCTCCGCGCCGAGTTTGTTGCGACGCACGGAATCCATGGCAGCCTCGTAGATGGCAGCGATTTTATACGCGTTTGTCCCCTTTGCCGGATTGGTTTTTGCCAAATTGGTCACGATGCGGCGAACGCGATTCTTGCTTGAGTCGTTGAGGATGTTGAATTGTCCGTAGCGCGAATACTCGGGAGTCAGTGGGTGGGATTCCATCCAGCCCTTGTTGGTGTGCTGATAGAAATCCTCAGAGGCGGCGACGTTAGGGTCGAAGCCTTTCAGATCAAGACTTTTCAGATGCTCCTGTGCTCCAAGCAGGGAGGGAATCCCTGCCAATGCAAGAAAGAGCAATGTTTTGGAAAAATTCATTGTTGTTATTGTTTTGTTAATAATTAGATAGTTTAAGTAAGTGTTCAGATTATTCCTATACATGGATTGCCAATATGAGGGTCGGGATTTCGACTTGGGATGATGGCGTGATGGGGTTCCATCATAACTGAATCACGGGTTGAAATCCAGCGCTCAGATTGGATAAGACAGGTATAGGAATAATCTGAACACTTACTTAATTGTTAAGGTGCGATTTTCAAAACACAGTGCTTAATATTTAATGCATTGTGCATGCGTATGAGCTTTAAAGTCAGGTGTCATCCGGGCGATATTCGAGAATGTCTCCCGGTTGGCAATCAAGAATAGAGCAGATGCTCGTCAGAGTGGAGAAACGTATTGCTTTGGCTTTGCCGGTCTTGAGGATGGAGAGGTTGGAGGGGGTGATATCCATCTTCTCTGCAAGTTCACCGAGAGAAATTTTACGCTTCGCCATCATGACATCAAGGTTTACTATTATAGGCATATTGGCAAAGTTTAGATGGTTAATTCCTGTTCCTCTTTCATTTCGATGCCCCGTTCCCATATCCGGGCCATAAGCAAGGCGAGGAGGCCGAGAATCAGAGATACCCAGGGGAACGACCAACTCGCGGACAGGGAATATCCTTGGAGATTCAAGCCGAATGAGGAGAGAGTCATGTCGTCGATGATTCCTGCGGCACATCGCAAGATTGCAATCGAAATCAGATAATATGAGAATCTTTTGAGTCTTTTTACGTTTTTTATATCGAAAACCAATCCTTTGTTGATATTGACGATAAAGCGGATAAACTCGATGGCAAGAAAGATGAAAAGCACGAAGCAGGCAAGATTCAACAAGGTTGGCGTCAGCGACAGATAGATTGGAATCTCCTTGTCGGGGACGAGCAATGCGACACGGTCATATATGACGGGATAGCTGTTGCCGTCTTCAAAGGTAATGCAGTCTTTCCCATGCATCACGGTAGAGGCATCCGGCATGAATGCGACATCAAGAGGAAGGGAATCTTCGATTGAATTCATGCTTCCCGAGGCTTCGTTGGATGTGGAGGCTTGTTGCCATCCTGCCATGAATCCGCTGATAAAAATGCTGCTTAATTTGAATGCAGGAGCCATAATGGAAGCTCCGATCGTCAGAATAATCAGTATGCAGAGAATGTTGATTGACGTTTTTTTCACTTTCTTGATTGTGTGTAAAAAAGAGTATGGTAGCTAATCGATGGTTTTTAAAGCCAAGCTTATTAGTTGGTGCAAAGTTATGAATATAATTTTGAATCTCCAATAAAATATATCGAAAATCGATATATTTTTATTGAGTATATGAGATTGCTGGATATCTTATGAGGATTAATGGCGACTTTGAATCCGGCGCATTCAAAATGCAACGGATCATGCCTTGCCTGATTCGGCTTATAAAGAGTCGAGAATCAGGCAAGATTTCAAAGTCGAGGCTTTCATCTCCGTTTCCTCCCATTCTTCGTAGGGAATGGATTTCAGGGTTATTCCGCCTCCAACATACAGGGCATACTTGGCAGCCTCAACTTGGGAACATCGCAAGTTGACATAAAAATTGAAATCATTTGAAGCCCGAAACTGACCACAAAATCCTCCATAGAATCCACGGTCGAAATGTTCTCCCTCGCGGATTGTAGCCAAGGCTATATCTTTGGGTCGGCCACACAATGCGGGAGTGGGGGATAGGTCGGTCAAAAGAGATTGAAGACGGGAGCACGACAGTAGCGTGGAAGTGTTTGCTACGATTGGCGTACATATATGTTCCACGCTGCCAGCCTCTTTTGGATATGTCCTTTCAGCGACGGCCTCAAATCCATGAGATTGAAGCGTATGCAGAATATATTCGGTCACTATCCTTTGTTCCTCGATATTTTTCTCGTCCCAATCATTTTGAGTGCCTGCCGGTCTCGTCCCGGCCAGCGACATTGTAGAGATTCCGTTGCCCGACGTTTCAAGAAGAAGCTCTGGAGAAGCTCCAATCCAGCATCCCGATTTCGGAGTGGAGAATGCATATACGAATGCAGAGGGATAGCGGTGGCAAAGGTTGCAGAACGAGGCACCCACATCCACTCCTCCCTCTTCTACAATTACTCTTGCGGCCACTATTTTTCCGTCAGCGTAATTCAAGAGCTTTTTTTGAATCAAGGCAATTTCTGATTCATGCTCCTTCTCAGTGGTTGAACGCTTGGGAATCGCCGCTTCGATGGTTGCGCTTCTGATCATGTCCTTGGAGGGAGAATATGGAATTGTCAAGGCCGATTGGGTCGGATCGAACGGACTGATTACGAATCCCGGCACGCCAATCCCATCCACGTATCCCTCCGACGATCCGAAAGAAATCATCATGTCGCCTGGTCGTCGGTAGGCATAAAAAGAGAGCTGAGAGGATATGGCTCCCCTTATTTCATCTGCCAGATCGATTTCCGCCGATGGGTCGGAGAAAAAAATCATCGGACCATTCGTGGCTCTATGAGTGTCGCGATTATACCGTATACCCATCTTCTTAATTCCGTTTGGAAGTCACCTTGCCGACCAACTCAAAATTGTATGCTTCGGTGATCTCCACCTCTACAAATTCACCTGGCATCAGATCCGGATCGTCAATCAATACTTCCGGATCCACTTCCGGAGAATCATATTGAGTCCGCCCGAGAGCCTTGCCGCCTTCAATCCTGTCGATTAAAACTTTTTGGACGCTCCCCACCATAGCCTCATTAAGCTGTAGAGCGATTTCCTCCTGTTGCGCCATGATTCTGTCAAGACGCTGTTGTTTCACGTCTTCCGGAATCTCATCCTTGAGATATTTGGCTCCATACGTGTCGTCTTCCTCACAATATGCGAAAGCTCCCATGCGGTCGAAACGTTGCTCCTTCACGAAGTCTACAAGCTCCTCGAATTCTTTTTCTCCCTCACCCGGGAAACCGGTCATTAGCGTGGTGCGAATCCTTATTCCGGGAACCTTTTCCCTAATCTTCCTCAGCAGTCGAATCGTCCCCTCCTTGTCAATGTGTCTTCTCATATTTTTAAGGACAGGGTCGGAAATATGTTGCAGGGCAATGTCGAGATACTTGCAGACATTGTCGTGCCTTGCCATGACATCGAGAATGTCCATAGGGAAATCAGCGGGATATGCATAATGAAGCCTGATCCATTCCACGCCAGGAATTTCCGCCATTTTCTCGATAAGCTCCGCAAGAGATTGACGCCCGTATAAATCTGTGCCGTAGGAGGAGAGGTCTTGGGCGATAACGTTGAATTCCTTGACCCCGTCGGCCACGAGCTGACGGGTCTCTTCCAGAATCTCCTCCATCGATCGGGAGGTATGTCGGCCGGTGATAAGGGGTATGGCACAGAAAGAGCAAAACCTGTTGCATCCTTCAGAAATCTTCAGATATGCGCTGTGAGGGGGAGTGGTGAGTGTGCGCTCCCAAAGTTCGGGATGATCGTTTTCATTGCTGCTCACGTCGCGAAGCCGGGAAATGAAATCTTTCCAATCAAATTTGCCATACCAAACGTCCACCTCAGGTATTTCCGCTTTGAGCTCCTCCATATATCTTTGCGAAAGGCATCCCATAACTATGATTTTTCCAATCCGTTTCTGCCTTTTGAGTTCGGTAAGCCCGATGATGCTGTCGATAGATTCCTCCTTGGCGTCATTTATGAAGCCGCAGGTGTTGACCACCACGTATTCCCCTTTCGGCTCCTCGGGGTCGTGGTGGGTCTCATATCCTTTGGCCGCCAATTGCTTCAAGAGCCGCTCCGAATCTATAAGATTTTTGGAGCAGCCCATTGAGATTATGTCGATTCTGTTTTTTTTATACATGATAAACGCTGAAAATCAGGTTTGCTACCCATCCTATTGCGGGGACGGGCCGGAAGTGAGGAGAGAATGAGATGTGTTTATTTCGTGAGGAAGAGGGATTTCACAAACTCGTCGGGGCGGAATATCTGAAGGTCGTCGATACCTTCTCCTATGCCAATGTATTTGACGGGGATTTTGAATTGGTCGCTAATCCCGATGACAACGCCCCCTTTGGCCGTTCCGTCGAGCTTTGTTATTGCAAGGGCGTTTACTTCCGTGGCTGCCACGAATTGTCGGGCCTGCTCAAAGGCGTTTTGTCCGGTCGATCCGTCGAGCACGAGCAAAATTTCCTGAGGAGCGTCAGGCACGACACGCTTCATCACGTTCTTTATTTTAGTAAGCTCATTCATGAGCCCGATTTTGTTGTGCAGACGTCCGGCCGTGTCAATAATCACGACATCCGCGCCCTGGGCTTTAGCAGAGGAGAGGGTATCAAACGCCACGGCGGCAGGATCGCTACCCATTTTTTGCTTCACTACCGGCACCCCTACGCGTTCTCCCCATATGTCGAGTTGCTCTATGGCGGCAGCACGGAATGTGTCGGCTGCACCGAGCACCACCTTGTTGCCCGCCTTCTTATATTGTGCTGCAAGTTTGCCGATTGTGGTGGTTTTCCCGACGCCGTTCACGCCGACCACCATTATTACGTATGGCTCGCCGGTCTTCTTGATTTCAAAATCATCGAGTTCCTCCTCTCCGGATTTGGCGAGCATTTCGCTGATTTCCTCGCAGAGGAGAGAATTAAGTTCGTCTGAACCGACGTATTTGTCGCGAGCCACGCGCTCTTGAATCCTGTCGATGATTTTAAGAGTCGTGTCTACGCCCACATCGCTTGTAATGAATGCTTCTTCAAGATTGTCAAGGACATCGTCGTCAATTTTGCTTTTGCCTGCAACGGCACGAGCTATCTTTCCCCATACTCCTTCTTTAGTTTTCTGGAGTCCGTTGTCAAGTTTTTCTTTCTTCTCCTTGGAGAATATTTTTTTGAAAAATCCCATAGCTTATAATGAGTTATGCGTCATTCGCTCAGTTTAGGAGCGAAAGGCTTTAAAATATTATGCGAAGTTACGCAAAAAACTTTAAATCTGAAAGAAAAAAAATCCCGGAGCCCTCTGCGGGCCCCGGGATTATAGGGGAAACTTCATTTGCGAAATTTGGTAAAAGCCGGTCAGAGCACCTTCTTATACAGCTCCATAATCTGGTCAAGCGTGACGTCGCGTGGATTTCCGGGAGTGCAGACATCGGCAAGCGCCTGTTCTGAAAGAAGAGGAATGTCGCTCTCCGATATGCCAAGCTCCGAAAGGTGTTGCGGGATTCCTACGGCAAGGGCAAGCCGGCGCACTGCCTCACAAGCCTCACGCGAGGCTTCCTCTTTTGTCATTCCAGAAATATCCACGCCAAGAGCCTCTGCAATCTTAGGATATTTGTCGAGGCAAGCATCCATGTTAAATTCCATGACGGTGGGGAGAAGGAGTGCGTTTGCCACGCCGTGGGGAACGTCGAACAAAGATTTGTCTTGCAAAATTAATGAATTATTTCTTTAATTGAAAATTAATCGTGAGTTTCAGACATACATGTCTGTTATTTCCCTTCGGCCACGTTTGCTTCAGTGGCAGTGGAGTCGGCATTTTCAGGTTGCGAGGTTGTCGAATCAGAGGTGACGAACGATTCCGTGCTTTCTGTCCATTCGTCTTCCCATATTGTTTTGTCTTCGGATGAGCGATGGGAGTTGTAATAATACTCCTCTTGGCTGTTGGTATAGGAAATCAATCGGCCCACTGAAATGGCACAGGTCAGAAATCCCAATACGCTCAGAATGCATATGCTCCAATTGAAAGCAGGATTGTTCTGACATTTGCCTCTCATGATTCCCTTGCGTATCAGATAAAAGAGAGGAGACCCGATTGCCAGAATGCCGCCGATGCCGCATATTATGCCCCATACCGTAACCTGGATATTGTTGCCGAAGAATTCGTCGGCCAACCCGCTGCCGAAAAAATCAGACGATGTGCCGATCATAATGAGAGCGAATATACACCCAAGCAGACCGAAAGCCAACGCTATCAGAACCGGGATGCCTATTATCAAGCCTATGAATAGGATGACTTTGGCTATTGCTCCGAAAACGGAAGCGAGTGCGCTGGCAAAAGAATTTTTACGTTGTGCGGTCTCCGCCACATAATCCTTGTTGGTTTCCTTATAGTTCTCGGTGACGGTTTTCCCAATGTTCTCCATTGTAGGGGTCTCTCCCATCATTTGCATTTTCTCCACCGGGGTTTTGGCTTCCGGCACGACTATCCAGAGTATGACGTATGCCATGGGGATGATGATCCATAGCGGCATTTTGAATACAAACACAGTGAAGAAAAACGAAGCTAATACTACGAATACGATGCCGAGTCTTATCCATGTGGGATCGCAGTCAAAATATCTCGCGATTCCGGAGCATACTCCTCCGAGCTTCGAGTCGAGAGGATCGCGAAACAGTTTTTTCTTCACGCTTGCCAATGGGGCTTTGAATGGGGGAGGGGTGGCGGATTTTGTTTCCTCTATCGAGATGGATTCAACGCCTTCATCTGAGACGGCTACTGTGGATTCCGTCTCGATCATCTCCTCTGGTCGGCCTATGCGGCGGATCACGTCTTCTACGTTTTGAATCGTGACGATTGTTTCTGTGTCTGATAGCCTTTCAAGCAGCAATTCTGCGATCCGGCTCTCTATGTCGTTGATAAGCTCGCGGGAATCTTCTGTTTTGCCGAGAGTGTCTTCAATGGCTTGAATGTAGTTGCAAAGCAGGTTGTAAGCATCATCGTTGATTACGAACTGAAATCCTGCGACATTTATATTGAAAGTCTTGTTCATAGTCTTTGGGTAAAAAAGTGGAAGTTGATCTGTTGGTCAGGACAGGATTTTCTTTAATTGTCCTTTTTGATGATTGTTATCGGCTCTTTTTGCTGGGAGATATTTTCAATTTTAGGGATAAAAGACGATTTTTTTCTGAAATGGTTGACGTTGGATACTATTTCGTCCCAGGCGTCGCTCATCTCCAATAGGGTCTCTTGTCCGGCCTTTGTTATGAAATAGTATTTGCGTGGCGGCCCTTTAGGACTCTCTTCCCATTCGTAGTTGAGTTTGCCCTCTTTCCTAAGTCGGTTGAGAAGGGTGTATAGAGTGCCTTCCACCACGATAAGCGAAGCCTCGCTGAGTCCGTTTATTATATCGGAGGGATATGCTCTTTGGTTGCTAAGCAATAGCAGGACGCAATATTCCAGAATCCCCTTTCGCATTTGCGATCGGATGTTGGAATCAGGTTTGGTCGGTTTTTCAGTCATATTTTCATTGTTTATGTGATTATCATTATTAATGTCAAGGCTCCGTTTTTTCGTGGTGTATAGAATCACGAAATCACGGGCGTCTCTCCTTTGACGATGCAAAGTTAATAAGAAATCTACTACTATGCAATACGGAGTAGTAAAATTTTAAAAGAAATATGCCTAAAAAAGAACTTATGAATAAAAGTAATCGATGAATGGGAGCTCAGTACATAATGCGCGATTGTCTGAAGGGCATGAAAATAAAGCGTTGCTTAAAATCTCGGCAACAGGTCGAAATTTTAAGCATGTAGATTCCAAAACGAAGTGCAACGTTATGGAGCCTAAATGATGTAGATTCAAGGGAAAGTGTTAACTTTGCCC
>VSPO01000094.1 GCA_009775375.1 Muribaculaceae bacterium
GCTGGGTAAATCCCACTTTATCAACTTCTCCAAAAGAGCCTGATATGTTCATTTATTTTTCTGAATTACTTAGCATAAAAGAATGCAGAAGTTTATTGCCTGGGAAACCCGGATTATTACGTATGAATTCTCCATTCTTATCTATTATACACCAGAAAGGATATTTGTCTGTTAAAACTTTTCTCCGAATCAAGTCTATTTTCCCTTGCTGTGGATGAAGCACAATCACAAGACGACCATCCTTATTGAGCAGACTGTCATTAATGTCGTAGTATAGTATCAAATGGTTAAGAAAACAACCGGAACACGACAAACTATCGACAAAGACCACAAGTTTATAAGCGTTAGTATGATTGAACGCTGTGTCAAGACCATTATAGTACACCTCTGCTTCCTTGAAGTTAAGGTTGACATTCTTCCCTCGCATCTTGGTTAACTCATTTTCAAAGAATTTGCTTGAATTTTTGTAAATAGAATATGCCACGCAGCCTATTACACAAACTGCGATTATCAATATTACAATAACTACAAATCTTTTACTCATAGTTGGGTAGATATACAATCATTATCTCAATATATGTCATGAGAGAACGTCCCAATCCATACATGGTCGTTTACCGTCAGAAGGAGTGTGTAGGTCACACACTTTGGCAATTGGGGCAGGAGAATCTCATGCGATTGAGCATACTCAACAAATAATGTCGCGTCGTTTTCAAGAATCTCAATCTCTATTTCCGTATCTTCAGGGACACAATCTACCTTAAGGATGATTCCGTCGGTGATGGTCACTATAGGCTTACGCGTGGGTACGCGCTTGTCTCCCGGATTTCTCACAGGATTTTCAGGCGTCAGTGGCATCATTTGGATGTTTTGAGTCGTGGCATTGAGAGGCAGCGCGAGAATCAAAAACATCAGTAGGCTCAATATTTGTTTCATGTGTTTTGGTTTTGGTTTTGTTTTTTCGGGCTTTTCCGGACGTTGTCGAAAAAGTATTTGTGCAAAATTAATATAAGGAGAAAATGCCGTCAAGAAATTTGATTCTCAAAAATTCTCAATCTGCTTCCAGGCCTTAAAGAAGGTGGTTCAAATGCTCCCTGAAAATTCTCAAAAATTCTCAAATCCGGGCTAATTCTCTGATACCCAAATGTTAAATAATATTAATGATCAAAGCGACTGGATATAGTCTGTCCAGCTTTTGAAAGTTCCGGAGAGGCCATGTTTTTCGAGGAGTCGCTTGCGGGCAGAGGCCAGACCGGTAACAGATATTCCCAATATGGCGGCACATATTTTCTGTGGCAGATTGATTTTTATGAGCATCGCGTCGTTAAAATCCCTCTGCGGAAGATGCAGGTACTTGAGCAGCGGGATAAACTTCGGATATTGTTCGTAAAGAGCTGTCTCCAGACGGCCAAAATCATCTTTATTTATGGATTTGACATCCCGTGTTGACTTTTGCAGGATTTCATCCGTCACCTTTCGCAGGTTCAGGCCAGAAGTAATCTCCCTTATCCGGTTCGCCTTGTCAGCAAGCTGTTCCTTAGTTAACTTCACCTCCTTGTTCAGACGGTCAATCTCATTTCTATTGTCACCTATTATCTTTTTTGTCTCCTCCCTGATCTCCCGTATCCGGAGGTCATTTCTCGCACTTTTAAGCTGTGAATGCAATCTTATCATCCAGATTGCCGCAGCAAGTATTATAACCGCAAAGAATAAAACCAAAATCAATATATTGCGGTCTTTGATTCCATTTCTCAGCAAAAGGTTATCGTTTTCAAGTTCAGCACTCTCAAGAATTTTCTCAGTCTCTGCAAGCGGCTCCATATGGCTGTCGAGAATTGCACCGGAGAGATTGGCATATAGATTTGTATAATACATCGCGCTGTCAAGCTCTCCCCTCTCCCTGTATATGGCGGCGATTGTTCCTGCAGCGGATTGACGGGGAGCCAAATCCGGACCTCTAAGTATTTCCTTTGCTCGTGCCAAAATGTATGTGGAGTCATTTTTATGTGAATCCACCTCGTTAAGGATATGCAATATGGCGTTGCTGCTCCCTTTGTCCCAAGTGATTTTATTCGATGATATAAGAGAATCGGCTACTTGGTATCTTCCTTTTCTTATTAGGAAAGACGCTACCTGAGTATGGTATTTTGATTTTGCAATCTCGCAGCCGATGGTGTCAACCTGCAAGGCGAGATGCCTGTAGATCATCTCCGCGCTGTCAAGGATGTCGAGCATGCGGTATTTGAACGCCAGTGAGAGGCGGGTGTTAAAGGCCTCCACCGAGTCAGGATTCATAAGGCTGTATTTGAGTTGTTTTTTCCCGGATTCCAAGGCATGCCGGTAGAGATGATTGTCGAAATAGAGGCCTGAGATTTGAGAATTAATACAATCGAGCAGGCGGGGATCGCCATTCTCTCCGAGCAGTCGGGCTGCCTGCCGGAAATATTTGAGAGCCTGGTGGGGTTTGCCGATGTCGCGGTATGTGCGTCCCGCGTAATAGTTTACGAGTGGATGTAGTTCCTTCTCCCTGTCCCCCTCGATATAGTAATCGAGCAAGGGGAGGATTGCGGAGTCTGAGGTGGTCTCGATGTAGGCCTTGTCTTTCGCCTTGACGGTGAGCAGGGCGGCATACATGCTGTCGGCGCGGCTCCATCCGGAGCCATCGAGCGTTTTGAGAATTGCCACGGTAGAGTCAGGGCACGAGTCGATCTCCGAGGCTATCTCTGTGAGTCTCGGATCATGAGATTGCGGGCAGCTGGTCAAGATGACCGTCAAGGCAAAAGCCATGGCGATTAGAAGTAAGTCAGATCTCATATTACAGGAGGGTGTCATTCGTCGTATTTGCTGGCGTTCCAAAGAAGCTTGTCGCGGAGAATCGTGGCGAAGTTCGATTGCCGGCTCCTTATCAACATCGTGGAAAACTCCGCCCTGCCTATCCTGACTTTCTCTCCCGCCGGCAATGAATAACTCCGGCCGTCGAGGCTCAGACGAAACGCCCCCGTGCGGCTCTCCACCGTCAGCTCAAGCTCCGAATCGCCTCCGACCACGAGCGGCCTGACCGTCAGAGTGTGAGGAGCCACGGGCGAAAGCACTACGCAGTCGAGCGTAGGCTTCAAGATCGGCCCGCCGGCCGCGAGATTGTAGGCCGTGCTGCCGGTCGGGGTCGAGACAATCAGTCCGTCGGCACGGTATTCCGCAAGGAAATAGCCGTCGACATTCGTGCGCACGGAAATCATCGATGCTCCCTCCTCCTTAAGGAAAGCCATCTCGTTGAGCGCATAGGGCCATATATCGAATGGAAGCGAATCGCTCTCCACCCGGAGCACCATCCTCTTCTCTACCGCCACGTCGCCCCGGCAGACTGCCTCCAGCATCCCCGGAAGCTCGTCTATCCCGCAGCTCGACAGAAAACCGAGATGCCCCGTATTGACCCCCAATATCGGTGTCTCATCGCGGCCCACCCATCTGGCCGTGCGAAGAAACGTCCCGTCGCCACCGATGCTGATGGCGAGGCCGGCCCCGTCGGGAAACCGCGTCGACATGCACGCCCCGCAAAGGTCAACACCATGCTCGCGCAAGTACGTCCCCAGCTTTGAATGCACCGTCACAGAGAAACCCGCCTCCTTAAGAAGCGGGAAAAGCCCGGCGAGCTCCGTTAGATAGGAGTCTTGCCTGCGGCTTCCGTAAATTGCTATTTTATTGTATGAAACATCCACCTCGTCGTGAGTTTTCGGGGTCATACATTGAGCATCGTCTGCAACGACAGAATCCTTTCCATCGCCACTTCCGCGTCCCTTATTTCCGAATTTCCCCCATAAGCCTCCACCACCTTGTAGTCGTATCTCTCCAGACTATGGACAGCCGCCGAAGGGTCGCAATGGCGCACTCGCAGGGTGACTCTCAGCCGTCCGTCGTCGGAGGGCGTGCTCAGAAGGTCCACGAGATGGGCGTCGCTGTCCTCCACGGCGTGGGCGAGCTGGCTCGCGCTGTAGTCCTCCGGACGACATTCCACCGTGATGACGCTGCAATCGTCTCTGGCAGCTATCATCCTGCCAAGACCTTCGAGAAGCGAATCGCTGTCCACCACTCCAAGCCACGTCTCCCCCTCCTTCACGCCAAGCTCCCTGACAGGCGACTCCAGCAGACGGGGTAGCACCTCTATCAGAGGCATTTCCGCGTCCACCGTGCGTCGTGGTCCGAAGCCTGCGGCTGTCTTTCCGGGTTGTAGTATATCCTTTGCTGTCATATTTTGATCCCTTTTTGCTTTAACTTTGAAAAGCCTGCCCCCGATCCGGGCAAACCAATAATCCCATCCTGCCTTTTTAACGGAATTTGCTCCCGTTTCACACGATGGTATATTATTTTTAACGTCTGTTTCCCCTTTTTTCTTTGAAAATGTCGAAACTTCTTTGCAAAAACCTCCTTTTTTTATACTTTTGCATAAAGATTGCGTGGGTTTTGCCTTTTGTCATCTGCAAATTCCGTGCCGATTTCCAAATGCAGCCCCGCTTTTTCCAATCCCAAAGGATTCCGTGAGGGACTCCTCATTAATTTCTCAATCTAAGTTACACGAAATGACAAGATTAAGTGTAAATATCAATAAAGTTGCCACGCTGCGCAACGCCCGGGGTGAAAACGTCCCCGACGTCGTCAGGTTTGCCCGCGACTGCGAAGCCTTCGGCGCTCAAGGCATAACCGTACATCCCCGCCCCGACGAGCGCCACATCACCCGCGCCGACGTCTACGCCCTTCGCCCCGTCGTCGCGACGGAATTCAACATCGAAGGCTACCCCTCCGAGGAGTTCATGCGCCTCGTCTGCGAGGTGCGACCCGACCAGGTGACGCTCGTGCCCGACGCTCCCGGCGCCGTGACCTCAAATTCAGGATGGGACGTCATCGCCAACGCCGATTTCCTCCAATCCATATGCGCCGACCTCTCGCGCGCCGGAATCCGAAGCTCAATATTCGTCAACGCCGACCTCACGCAGGTGCGCATGGCCTCTGAAATAGGGGCAAACAGAGTAGAGCTTTACACCAAACCCTATGCCGACAACTACGCCTCCGACCGCGACCTTGCCGTGGCCCCATTCGTGGAGGCGTCGCGCGAAGCCCTCACGCTCGGCCTTGGCCTCAACGCCGGCCACGACCTGAGCCTCGAAAACCTCGCATTCTTCCACGCCTCACTCCCCCACCTCGATGAAGTCAGCATAGGCCACGCCCTAATCTCCGACGCCCTCTACTTAGGCATCGCCGAGACCATCCGCCGCTACCTCGCCTGCCTCAACCCCTAATACTTGATCCCTCATCCTTAACCCCCTATCCCTTAACCCTTCATACTTAATACTTAATACTTAAAAAATGACCTCCCTTTCGTTCTGGTCGCTCGTAATGGACGGCGGCTACATAATGATTCCTCTCGCAGTGCTGCTCCTCGTCAGCATATACATCTTCATCGAACGCTGCATAGCCCTCCACCGCGCTTCGAAAAACGACGACACCTTCATGAAACGCATCCGCGACTACATCATGGAGGGCGACATCGAAAACGCCGTCAGTCTCTGCCGACGCACCGACACCCCCTACTCCCGCCTCATCCTAAAGGGCGTAAACCGCATCGGCCGACCAATGAACGACGTGCTCGTCGCTATTGAAAACACCGGCAACATCGAGGTGGCAAACCTCGGAAAGGGCTTCACTTGGCTCTCCACGACTGCCGCCGGAGCCCCCATGCTCGGTTTCCTCGGCACCGTCGTCGGCATGATCGAAGCCTTCTTCGCCCTCGCCAACGCCGGAACGTCGGCCAACATCACGGTGCTATCATCGGGCATCTACCAGGCTTTGGTGACTACCGTGGCCGGTCTCATCGTCGGCATCGCCGCCCTCTTCGCCTACAATTTCCTCGTCTCGAGAGTCAACCGAATCATGAACTCCATGGAATCCAAGACAATGGAATTCATGGATCTCCTCAACGAACCGGCTTAATCCCCCACTGAACCAACCCCACCATGGCCCTGAAAAAATCTTTCCAGACCCTCGACACGTTCTCGATGTCGTCGATGACCGACGTCATATTCCTGCTCCTCATCTTCTTCATGGTCACCTCGACGCTCATCTTCCCGGCGGCAATCGACGTCAACCTCCCCCAAAGCAGCGAGCAGACCTCGCTGAAGCCAGTGACGGAGGTATATATCGACAAAGACTCGAAGCTCTTCCTCGTGGCCGACCGCAACGACTCCACGGAGGAAAATTCCACGGCCCGGGCCGTCACCCGCGACGAACTTCTCGCCAGCCTGATGCTCATCCAGCGGCAGGACTCCCTGCGTGCCGTGGCCCTCTATGCCGACAGCACGGTGGCCTACGCCCGTGTCATTGAAGTGCTCGACCTCGCAGCACGCAATAATCTTCGCCTTGTGCTCGCCACAAGAAGTTCGCAGAAATAAGAATGAGAAATACCGATAAAGACCGCACCCTGGCCGCTGCCCTGACTTTCCTGGTGGCGCTCGCCATTCTCCTTTTCCTCTTCTTCGGAGGCATTTCCTGGGATCCCCGCGACATCGCCGAGGCTTCCACGCCTGAGCTTATGCCCGAGGAGGAGCTGTTCATTGAGCCGGAGCTCGTGGAGCTCGGCGAGGAGGTGGCCGTCACGAAAGACAAGCCGGCCCCGACTCTCAAAGGAGAGCCGGAGCCAGCCCCGGAAGACCGTGTGGAGATCGTGGAGCCGGGTCCGAAGTCGAAGCCCAATCCGAAGCCGGTGGAGAAAGTCGTGACCTCGAAAAAGGAGAGCACGATGAAGGCCGACGAACCTTCGCAGACCGATAAGGAGCGACAGAAGGCCACGAGCTCTGTAGCCAATAAGTTTGCCCCCCACAATGGCTCTACGGAAGGGTCCGACAAGGGTACGTCGGGAGCCGGAGGCACCGGCGTCGGCGTCAGCGGCAATGCACATGGCCGTTCGTTCATCAGTTGCCCGAAGCCTGACGTGGCCCTGCGCCACAAGACCATCGTGACCGTCAACGTCGTCATCGACGCCGAGGGTCGCGTCGTGGAGGCCAAGGCCACGGGTAGTGCCTCTGCCGACATCCGACGCAAATGCGAAGCCGCCGCCCGCCAGGCCCGTTGGTCGGCAAAGAAAGGCGCCACCTCCACCCGTGGCTCAATCCGCTTCACCATCACCCCGCGCTGACCCCCCCCGCTCTCATCCCGTCCATCCTATATAATGAAGTCCTTCGCCCCGATTCAAATCCAGCTCGCCGCCATCATCGCCGCCTTGCTTTGTATCATGACTTCAGCCATGACGATAAGCTGCGGACGAGGCCATAGCCCTCATCGGGAAAGGCTCGATTCCCTGAATCGGGACGTTGAAACTCGCCCCGACTCAGCGATGGAAGTCCTCAACAGCATCGACGCGAAAATTCTTTCGGAAGCCGACAGCCATTATCTCGACCTACTTAAAATCAAGGCCGCCGACATGTGCTACGTCACCCACACCTCCGACAGCCTTGTAAAAAAACTGGTTGAATACTACTCCGACCACGCCGATGAAGGCTTATACCCCGAAGCGCTCTACTACGCAGGACGCGTCTACAGCGACATAGGCGACCTTCCCTCCGCCCTCGACTTCTATCAACAAGCGCTCCACCTACTCCCTTCCGCCACCACCAACCTCCCCCTCCGAGGCAAAATCCTCAGCCAGACCTGCACAGTATTAAATTCCTTAAGACTATATGATCAAGCAATAACTAAATTAAAAGACCTTATCGAGTTCAATTATGTGAGTAAAGACTCGATAAATGTTATACACGACACCAACCTCTTAGCATCCATCTATCTAAATAATAAGCAATATGACTTGGCAGAAAAAAGCCTTATAGAGTCAAGGAAGTTAGCCGAAAAATACGCCAAACAAGAGCTGGCGTTACAAGACACTTATCTTGCCAATATAAAATATGAAAAAGGGAAAATCGATTCAGCATTACGGCTTATACGTCCTGTCATAAAGAATAAAAATTCCGAATACCGTCAAATGGCATTAGCTTCCGCCAGCCTTATATACCTAAAGGCGGAAATATACGACTCTGCTGCTATATTTGCCAAAGAATTAATAAAATTAGACGGAGAACCCAACCGAAGAATTGGATATAAGGTGCTTTTATCACAAAAAATGGGAAATACAATAAATGCAGATTCCCTCAGACTTTATGCCTACGACTGCTGGAATGAGATTGAATCATACCTGAATAAAAATGGGAAACAGGAGGCCTTGATCAGAAACTCAATATACAACTATGGCATTCATCTAAGAGACAAGAAAATTGCAGAGAATAAATTCAATAATCTAACAAACTTGATTTTTCTTGCCATTGCAGCTGTATTATGTCTTATTATATATATCTATTATCAGAAATATAAGACAAAATCAAAATTAGTGCTGCTTCACGAGGCCATTGCAAAGGCAAAGAGCAAACAAATCCAGCCTGAGAAGTCAACAAACAATGACAGCTTATTAGATACAACCAACCGGCAACGTGGTTTGCATGATGAATCTACAGAATTCGAGGAAGGCGACAGCACTTCCTCGAATCAGAATAAATCCTATTTGAAAGCATCAGAACTTCAATCTGAACTTAGAACTATATTTCTTGACAAACTACATGATGAAAACTTCAGCCATATTGTCCCCTCTGAAATTCTTGAGTCCAAGGCATATCAAGATATAATTCAACGCGCCCGGAAAGAAGTGCCCGTATCTGATTCTGACAGGGTATGGTCAAGTTTAGCAAAAGATGTATTGAGGGCATATCCTGAATTCAAAGGTAGGCTGCAATTATTGATAGGAGACAAATTGAAGAATTCCGACTTTAATCTTGTGCTCTTAATCAAATGTGGCATATCTCCTACAGATATGTCAACTGTCATGGGTAGGTCCAAATCTACCATTAGTTATAGAAGAAAAGTGCTTGGTGAAAAAGCTTTCGGAAAGGATTTGCCTCCCAGTGATATTGACAAGCTAATCAAGTTAATATAAACTACTTATACATAATTTTCTGTTCAAATTTTGTTCGAAAAACTAAAACTAAACAAAAACTAAACTAATTTTTTTGACTTTTCCTGATCCCTTGGCTTAACTTTGCGATAAATCTTTTGAGTGTGTTTAAAATGCAACCGGTTTAAGGTTAAGAAGCTTTTTGAGGGATTTCCGCAAGTTGATGAGGGAGCATTGAGAGCGATGTGACTGATGATACTTGGCGGGAATCACCCAAAAAGGATTCAAGATTAAGTGGGAATGCCAAACGTACTCAAACGGATTTTCGTAAAAAATGTGTATTAATTTCCACCATTTAAAACATTTGCTTATGAGATTATTCACAATCACCTTTGTGTTTCTGATTACGGCCTGTTTCTCGAGCACCGTTAACATGAAGGCATCAGACAGTACAGATTATCCAGTCCCGTTGACGGAATGCCCAACGCCGGAACATTACGATAATCCACCCAATAAACATCGTACCCGCCCCCTCATAAAATATTGCACTATAACTCATAGTGGAATATCGTCCTCATCATTCAATCCTGATGAAATAACTCTATATGAGGTATGCGGCACTGACGGAAACTGCATTGCCTGCTTCCCGGATGAAAGCGGCTTCATCGATTTCATTTTCTCATCCTCCGGAGAATTCGAAATCCGCCTACACCTCGACGAATGCATCCTTCGTGGATTCATTTCCCTATAAATGCATGTCCAAACAAAATCAATGAACATATAGACACAATCTATATCGAGATCAATAATTTTATTTATTAACCAAACCCATATCAGTATGAAAAATATTGATATGAAAGTCCACTCCTTCGACGAGCTGGACCCCATCTCCCTTCAAGGAATTAGAGGTGGTGGAAGTGATCCCTGTGTCAAATAAACTTCGCTTGCAATGAAAACGATCCTCCCACAACAGAACAGCCCATTGAACCTCCAAAAGAAAATCCTGAATAAGGGTAATCTATTCCGAGCAATTCTGTACCTGTCTGTTCCATTGGGACAGACAGGTACTTACAAAATCAACTAAACTATGCTGACACAATCCATCTATACCTATATATTCCGACGAGACGGCCGTTTCTATCTTTACAACAGCCTAACATCTTTGTTTGCTGAAATATCGGAAGATATGTTTGAAGCTTTATACAATCGTGATTACGAAAATCTACCGACACATATTAAAGAAGATTTGAAGAAAAAGAAAGTAATCTGTGAGGAATCAGACCTGTATACGTATTATCTCAGTCAACTTGTTAAGTTTAACGCTACTGCCTACTCTCAAAAAGAAGCCGGAATTGTAATAGTTCCTACCACTGCCTGCAATTTCCAATGCCCCTATTGCTTCGAAAAAAACAAGAAGACCAAACGAATGTCTGAAGACATCCAAAATAAGATTGTAGAATACATTGAGAATAATAAAGATCTTGAGAAAATAAATCTTACCTGGTATGGAGGGGAGCCACTTCTTGCATTCGATATTATTAAGGAGCTGTACCACCGAATTAATGGCATAGAAGGTAAATGCATAGGAAAGCATAGTATAATAACCAATGGCCTGCTTATCTCAGATGAGGTAATCGATTTTATCAACTATGCCCATGTCAATTCAATGCAAGTAACAATTGACGGGATTAAAGAACATCATGACATCACGCGCTGCACCAAATCCAACAAGCTTCCGACATTTGACAAAATCATGGATAATGTTGATCGATTACTTCAAGGATGTCCTGACTTGAAAATAAAACTAAGGGTGAATATCAGTAGAAAGAATCAGAATGATTTTTTCCAGATGTTTGAATATATCGACAAGCGATTTAATTCCGACAGGATATATGCTTATCCCGGTTTTATTCGGGAAGATACTCCCGACGCATGCAGCCTGTGCTATGACTCAATGTCAAGAGAAATGGCTTTTGAATTATACCGCGACTTAAGAGAAAAAGGAGTCAACTTCAACTTTATTCCAAAGAAAGTGAATTCGAGGGGATGCATGATGCACTCTCTCAACTCATTCATAATAGGCCCGGAGGGTGAATTATATAAATGTTGGAACGATGTGGGAGAAGAAACCAAGATGATCGGGCATATCTATGACAATAAAATAGAAAATGATGCCGTTTATTTTCATATGATGACGGAGACTTCGCCGTTCGCTGACCCCAAATGCAAGGAATGCCTACATTTCCCGAATTGCAGCGGAGGATGCGGATGGTATCGCAGCCGCAATATCAAGGGGAACGGAAGATTCAATGTCTGCGTAATCCAAAAAGACCCACGGATATTGGAGGATGCCCTGCTCCTATCCCTTAACAAAGAAAACATAAAATACAGACAAAAACTGCCGCTCGTATGAAACTCAGACCGCTTCCCCTCCTGTCGATTATTCTCCTCTTTATCCCATTTGTCTCAGTCGCCGCCATATCAGGGCGCGTAGTGGATGAGAACGGCAGTCCCGTGTCCTTCGCTCAACTTGTGGCCTTTGACAACGACTCAACAACCATCGAGAACACTAACTCGACGACCGACGGCAACTTCCGGTTCTCAAAACACGGTATCAGGTTTATCAACGCCTCCGCTTTCGGATTCGAGCAGAAAACGGTCAGCGTGACGGAATACCGCGACCCGGCAAATATTATTATCAGCCTGTCTCCATCCGTGAACAAGCTCAACGAAGTGACCGTCACCGGAAACAAGAAACCACTCACCAGACTTGACGGCGACGCATTGGCCGTAAATGTGGCAGGGACATACCTTGCAAAGTCGGGCACGGCCAACATGATGCTCGCAAAAATCCCGACCGTGTCGGGGCGAGATGGCGTTTTCGAAGTCTTCGGACGCGGAAGGGCCGTAATCTATATCAACGGACGACGCATGATGAATGCCTCCGACCTCGACCGAATACAAGCCTCCGAAATCAAGGATGTAAAAGTCATTTCAAACCCCGGCCCGAAATACAGTTCCTCAACTCGCGCCGTAATCGAGATTCGCACCACCAAGCCCCAAGGAGAAGGCCTCGGGGTCAACGCGTCGGTCGGAGCGAAAATGGCATACTATTTCAGTCCGTCCGCCCAGCTCAACCTTACTTACAGGTCGGGAGGCCTCGACATCGGCCTGACGGGCATGACATGGAAAGACCGTTTAAGACTCAGCTCCGACAACGTTCAGGAGTTGCACACCCCGAAAGAAGTCACGCTTGACTTAGACCAATCCGTGAAGAACGTCCAGACCAACAACCTGACCACCCTCCGACTCAACTACCAGATATCCCCGCGCCACTCCCTCGGCGGCTACTACAACCTGTCGTGGAAGAAGGAAGCCATCGACTTCAACAACATGACGAAGATTTTCCAAGAAAGCGTCATAACCGACATCGTGCGCAACCACGGCAGGGAAACGAATAGTACAAGACCCGCCCACAGCGCCAACGCTTACTACAACGGACAGATCGGCAACGTGGCGATCGACTACAACATAGATTACCTCAACTCCTCCCGCAACTCCCGGGCTCGACATGAGGAGACTGCGGAGCAATCAGCCGACAGAATCGTGGAATCGCTCTACGAGACAAGCTCAAGCATGTGGGCCCAGAAACTGGTGGCCACGTTCAGGGCCGGGAAATCAAGGACGGAGGCCGGAGCGGAATACACCGACTCCAGAATACACATGAAATATGACAATTATTACGACCCCGGACTCTCGGACAACAATAAAATCAAGGAGAACAACATCGCCGCGTTCGGGAAATATACGGTGGCGATCGCCAATCGGTTTGAGATCTCGGCTGGCCTGCGCTACGAGCATGTCAACTACCGCTATTTCCTCAATGGCGTAAGAGTCGACGACAGAAACCGCACTTACGACGACCTTTTCCCATCGGCATCCCTCTCGGGAAAATTCGGCAAACTCGGAACGTCGCTTTCCTTCTCATCGTCAATGTCCCGTCCGTCCTACGGTTCGCTTGACGGCAACATCAGGTATGTCAACCGCTTTCTTTACATGAAAGGAAATCCGGAGCTGAAGCCGTCAAGAACAAACACACTCCAGTTTATGGCCAACTTCAGCCCGGCCTTTCTGAGGGCGTCGTTCTCCGTCAACCATGACCCCATTATTGACGAGACCTCCATCATCGACCCTGACAACGACATATGCCTGTTATCGTATGTCAACTCCCGGGATATAAAGATGTTCGACGTCACAGCGGGAGCCTCGTTCGGCGGCAGCGGATGGAACCTCTCGGCCAGCGCGGGGCTTGAAAAACAATGGTTCAAGATCCTTCGCAATGACGTGCCGACTTCCCTTGGCAAGCCGAGAATCTCCTTCAAATGCAGCGGCTCCGTGAAAATACCGGCCGACATATGGATCATGGGTGATTTCTCCGTCTCCTCTGCCGGACACTCCGGAAACGTCTATATCCGTCCAAGGCCCGTGCTAAATCTGACGCTCTACAGAACCTTCTTCAAGCGGCAACTGACAGTGTGGGTGACAGGCTCCGACCTCTTCAACGCCTCAAGCCGGGCAATCTTCTACAGCAACCATGTGACCACAAACACAATAAATAAATTCAACAAGCGGGGTTGCACCATAACGCTCAGATACAATCTCAACGTTCCCAAGAGCAGATACAAAGGCAAAGGCGCCGGCAACCGCGAAAAATCCAGACTATGATGGCAAATAATTGAGTCCGGCCCAGTCCAGCATGGAGAGCAGGACGTCCCCGGCCTGCGCCACCCCGTGTCCGCGCTCAATACTTCAAACCAGTTCGTATGTTTGCAGCGTCAAACGTACGAAACTAAAAAAACTTTCGCCATAGGCTAAAAGTTTTATAGTTA
>VSPO01000095.1 GCA_009775375.1 Muribaculaceae bacterium
CAAACTCTACGCCTAAAAATTTAACACTTCTAATTGCCCAATTTAACATATGCACCGTGCTTTCGGCTTGACCCCATAAAAGCTATCAGAATTTCCAAAATCAGAACAAAAAATTTCAAACCAGAACAAAATTTTTCAAATCGGAACACTTTCGTTTTTCTAAACAAAACAAAACAATTTAAAAACGGAACAAAATTTTTCCAAATCAAAACAACAGAAAACTGACAGCAGAATTTATCGCCGGATGGCATTACCGTGACACGGCTAAGGGCCGTGTTCCCCCAACGACGACTAAAAAACTAACGATCACTGCCCAAATCAGAACAAAAAAATTCCTAATCAGAACACAACGAAAAACCAAAAGCCAAAAACCAACAACAAAAAACAAACTTACATTGCCATTACTCAAGGGATTTGCAGAAAGCTTCATAAGAGGATGTGTCAATTGTGCCGGCGGATTCTCCTCTCCTCGCCTCTTCGATGGCGGCGATGGTCTCGGCGTTCGGTTCGTTGTAGACGGCATCCAAAAGCACCGATTCCACATATTCATTGTAGCTCCAGCCCAATTTACGCGCCGCAGCCTTTAGCCTCTCTATGAGATCCGCCTGAAGCGTAAATGTTTCCTCCTTAGTCAATTTCATAATCATTGTGCGAATTGATTCAATAGTGCAAAAATAGCAAAACTTCTTCATCCCCACAAATCGGGCGGCCCGCAAGGACCGCCCGATTTGCTTTAGGACACATACCGGGCTCGGCACGGTCTCGACGCTGGCCGGAGGCCATGCGCTCCATGCCTGACTCAGGAGCTATGGGTCAGGAGGTTGTAGACCACTACGGCGTTGTTGTGCTGCTCGTCGCGAGAGGAATAAAGGAGCGTGACCACCGGTTTTTGTTCCAAAAGATTGGCAAGCGCTCCGAATGAGGGATTGTCTTTCAGCTCTTTGGCATAACGCTGCTCAAACTCCTCCCATCTGTCGTCGGGCGACTGATGGAACCATTCGCGAAGCTCCGTTGACGGGGCGATATCCTTGTCCCATAGGTCGTAGTGAAACGTCTCGTGGGAAAGCCCGCGAGGCCAAAGCCGGTCGATATAAACCCGGAACCCGTCGCCGGTCGATGCCGCCTCGTAAGCTCTTTTCAGTCTGTATTTTGTCATAGCATATTGTTTTGATCCTTATCCTCGGTAATCCCCGAAGACCTTTCAGCGACGGGAAATCCGCCACTTTCTCAATCTAAAACGCCTCGCATGCTTCTGATGTTCACGCCTGCTTCCCGCTTTCCGGGGGAGCAGGAAAAGGGGAAGATAGAAGATGACTGCCACGAGCGAAAAGAGCAGACCGCCAATAGTGCCGGCGGCGAGAGGAAACCAGAAGCTCTCCTTGTCGGTGCCGACAAGGAAGGGGATGAATCCGAGCACGGTGGAGAGCACCGTCATAATTATCGGCATAATCTTCACCCTGAACGCCCGCATATAGACCGTTACCGTTCCCCTGCCCGCGTCAAGCGTCACTTTCCTGCGTCCGCTGAACTCACTGATGAGGTAGATGGCGGCATTGACCGTGATTCCGCTCAACAGGATGAACGAGGCGAAGCCTCCCTGGTCGAATTTAAGGTCGAATAGCCAGAATGTCATGAAAATCCCGGCAAAAGATATGGGAATGACGGCTATGATTGCAAGCGGACGCGCCAAGGAGTTGAAAAGGATGGAGGATATGAAGAAGATGATGAGCGCTACGAGGGCGAGTAGCCAATAGCGCGATAGGTCTTTATTGTCCCAGCCCCACGTATATTCATCAATCTCTGCCGAATAGCCTGCCGGAAGCCGGGCATTGAGTTCTTCGAGTTTCTTTTCAAGCACCTTCTTGCCCTGTTGCCCGGATCCGATATATTCGTATTGCAGGCACAGCCGATAGCTCTGATTCTCCTTCACGATGTCTTGCGGGGCCTGCGACTTGCCGAAATCAGCAAAATCCGACAGTTTGAAGCTCTTTCCCCTGACCGAAAAAGGCACGTTGGTCAGCGACCAGACATCATATAGCCCGCTCTGACGCGACGACAGCCTGACCGGCTCGGCATACGGGCCGGAAACAAGCGTCGCGGCATGTATGTCGCGACCGAAAGCCGAGCTGAGGGCTCCGTATAGTTCGCCTACGGTCACTCCGGCCTTCTGAAGGTCTTCGCGGCGCGTGTCGAGACGAAACTCCGTATAATCGTCTTTCCAATAGGAGAAATCCGAACGCACCTCCACCTCCTTAATCCTACGCAATGAAAGGAGCGAATCCCTCAGCTCCATGGCCCAGTCTGTCAGTTCGTCGTAGTCGAATCCGAGAAGCTTCACCCTATAGCTTCCGGCCGACTCTCTGACATCGTTGTTGAAGCCGTTGTCCTCAAGGCCGTAGACGCTCCAGCTTCCGCCCCCCAGCGTCAGTGCCTTAGCCACGAGTTCCGCCTTCAGCCGATAGGGATAGCTCCCCTTCCCTTTCTCTTTATCGAATCTTATGGTTATGGATCCACGCTGCCCGCTGTAGACGTTGGTCTCAAACGTCCGGATACCCTCCTGGACGGCGAGAAACGACTCCATACGCCTTATCAGAACGTCCATCTGGGCTACCGTCGCCCCGTTGGGAAGAGATGCGTTGACATATAATGATTTTTCTATGTCCGTATCGCGGTTGAAATATACCCCTTCCCTCACTTTGTTGAAGAAAAACCATCCCGAGCCGCCAATGACCACTGCCATCAGCAGAAAGAACGACCAGCGCCATCGCAGGGCGAAACGGATATAGCCTCTGTAGACCCTCGACATGAAGAGCGCCACTCTTCTGCCCCATGCTCTTCTCCGCTGTCGGCGGCGAAGCCGCGGACAGACCCCCATCTTGTCGGCAAGGGCCGGGACAAGAAACAACGCCACGACAAGGCTCACGAGAAGATTGATGATTACGACCGTCACGAAATCCCGGAGGTTTAGCCTTACCTCCTCATCGAGCAGGAACACCACTACAAGCGCCCCGGCCGTGGTCAGCGTGGCGGCAAGTATCGCGGGGAACGCTTTCCTGTCGCGCCGCCTCATGTAATGGTCGCACATAACGATCGTGTTGTCGATGACGAGATTGAGCGATATGGTGATTCCCGCCAATGAATAAAGCTGAATCTCTATCCCGAGCAGACGATAGAAAATCAATGCCACGGCGATGTTGACGACAAGACTGACCGTAATGAGCAGCGTATAGCGCGGGTCGCGGGTCACGAGCACTATGAAGACCAAGAGAATCAGCACGGTCAGTCCGCTTCTGAAATAAATCTTGTCGAGTTCCTCGCGGATGCTGTCGGTGCGGTCGGAGCTGAGAATGAATTCCATTCCCTCGGGGGCTGACTGCCCCAATGCCGCCATCCTCTTCCTGACGGCATCCGAGGTGTCGATCTGGTTGGCTGTCTCTTCGGCCGTGATGTTGAGATATATGGAATTCAGGCCGTTGATGCGGAAATAGGATGAGGGTTTCCCCTCCGAATGGCGCACGCTGACGAGCCTGTCGAGTCTGACGGTCTCCCCCTTCGGGGTTTTGACCTGGATTAGCGACGGATCAAACGCCCCGGGGTCGCCCTGCGGCTTCCTTACGACGCGGATCATGCGGCCCCCCTCTTCGGCCATGCCGAGGAAATCCCGGCCATAGTGGCGGCGTATGGCCTCCGTGAGGTCATCGGGGGTCAGCCCGTGGGCTGAGAGTTTGTCGGAATCATATTCCACGCTCCATTCCATGGGATACGCCCCGTAGATTCCTACCTCCGCCACTCCCTGCAGGTCGGCGAGCTTCGGGGCTATACGGTCTCTGACGTAGGCCTCTATAGCCATGGGCGATTGAGGGGAGATTACGGTGTAGCTCATGAAGGGGCCGCCGGATTCCCTGTTGGCCTTGCGCGTCGAGACCGTCGGATAGCCCGTCCCCTCCGGGAAGCTTCCCCAAAGCTGCCTGACTATCGACGATGCCTCCATAGCCGTCATCTCCACGTCGGCATGGCGGTCGAGACTCAGAGTGACCGACCCTCCCCCCTTCGTGGAACGCGAATCGATCTTCTTCACCCCCTTCACTCTCGCCAACGCCCCTTCCAACTTCCCTGTCACCTCCTGCTCTACTACACGCGAAGAGTTGCCCGGCATCGAAAACGACACCGTCAGCGACGGAAGCTCACGCGAGGGGAAAAGCTTCACCGGCAACGACGGCAAAAGCAGCAACCCGAGCAAAGCCAGCGCGATGGCTATGACGATTATGGAGAATCCGGATGATCTCATCTGACGTTGTTGTCGAGGTCGAACTTGCGCGTCAGGGGAATGCCCGTCTCGAAGTCGAAGAGCGTAAGCCGACGCAGTTTGTAATAATTAAGCCAATAATTCTTGAGGGCGGAGATATAGTTTTTCGAGGCCTCCTGTCTTCTGGTGGAGGCGAGCGTCATGCTGCTCAGGTCGGTCTTGCCGATCATAAACCGCTGTTGGGTCTGCGCATAGGCACGCTCCGCAAGATCCATCGCCTCCTTAGCCGACGTTATCAGGTCAAGCTGTATGTTGTAGTCGTCCACGGTCACGGTGACCTCCTCGTCAAGGCTCTGCAGCTGCTGGCGTTCGGAAATCTCAGCCACGTCGAGATTGCTCAGGGCCATGTTGAGGCGTCCTTTCCTGACTCCCCAATCGACGAGCGGAATCGAAACCGAGAGCGACACAAGATCCTGCCTCAGCAGGTTGCGGTAGGCCCCCGAAAGGTTGTCGCCCACCTGGTTGTAGCCGACGCTGGCATTGAGCGAGGCAGAGAATCTGTTTTCCTTGCGGGTTTTGTCTACTGTCTGCCGGGCTTCGAGCACGGCCTGCTTTTGCGATAGTATCGAGGGATTGTTCTCCCGGGCGTGAAGCAGGGCGTCAGCCGTTTCCACACGCCGAAGGGCAGTCAGCGTCGGCACCGCCACCTCTAGACGCGTCTCGCGATCCATTCCGAGATAAGCGGCAAGCGAGGCGTTGGCTCTTTTCAGGGCTATGCGGGAGTTTTCCAACGAATTGCGGGCGTTGACGAGGTCAAGCTTAAGCGTCAGCAGTTCGGCCTGCGAGATGGCGGCGATCTTGAAACGTCGCTCTCCAAGGGTGTAGAGGGTGTCGGCCGAGACGAGATTCTCGCGGGCAAGGCGGTATTCAGTCTGGGCGAGGGCAAGGTCGAAGAAATAGCCCACCACGTCTTCCGACACCGACTCCATGTTGTAGACGAAATCTTTCTTCACCTTCTCGTATTTAAGCGGCTCTATGCGCTTTTCCCATTTGAAGGCGTTGTAGCCGAGCAGGTCCTGCCGATAGCCCACTCTGACCGGGACGCTTGAAAACTGGCTATAGGTGGAGGTTCCGAAATTGCGCATGAACGAAAGGTCGGACTCTATGAAGAAAGTTCCGCCAAGCCAGTCGAAGTTCTGGCGTATTTCGAGTCCTGCCGATGCGAAATACGACTGTTGTGCCCTGTAGACGTCGATGTTGTTCTCATAGTCGTAGCGGGATGTGATGTCGCGGTAATAGCGGGCCGGGGTGAGGTTGAGGTTGAGGCAGGGGAGACGGTTTGCCCGGAATGTGCGATATTCCCAGAACCCTGCCATGTAGAGGTTGCGGAAGCGGAACGAGGCAAGCGAGCTGTCGGCCGCCATCTTGATGGCGCGGTCGAGATCGAGGCCTACGGTAGGCCGCTCCCCCGTCGATTGGGCCGCGGCCGGAGTCGCCCACGCGAGAAGGAGGGCGACGAGCGCGGCAATGAATATTTTATGCAGGAATACGGGCTTCATTGTCATGTCGTCTGTAAATAATATAATAAACCAAAGGAATTATGAAAATGCTGACCAACGTCCCCAGCACCATCGAGCCGATCATGGCTACGGCGAGCGGACGCTGCAGCTGGCTCCCGAGGTCGTTGGTGAAGAGCATCGGCAGCATCGCTATTATGGTGGTCAGGGAGGTCATGATGATGGGCCGGAGGCGTCGTTCGCCGGCGGTGTGTATGGCGCGCAGGAGGGGCATCCCCTCTTTGCGGAGGGTATTGATGGCGTCGAGCTTGAGGATGGAGTCGTTGACGACGATTCCACACGTGACGATGATTCCGATGGCCGACATGATATTGAGCGAGAATCCCGTCGCCCAGAGCACGATGAGGGCGAATGCCGTGTCGATGGGAATCTCAAGCAGCACTATCAGCGGCTGCAGGAAACTCTCGAATTGTGCGCAAAGGATAAAATACATCAAAATGACCGACACCAGCAGGATGAGGGCCATCTCCTTCATCATTTCTGAATCGGAGAAGAATGCCCCGGTCAGCTCGGCGTCCCAGTCGCCGGCTTCCGCCACGGCCTCTTTCACGGCCTCGGCCGTAGTCTCAGGGTCGGAAGTGCCGTCGTATGCCACGGGGAGGTATTCTCCGTTCTTTCCGGCGCGTATCTCGCGGAAATCAAGCGATTCGCTCGTGGAGACGAGCGCGGAGAGTGGTATGAGGGCTTTCCCTTCGGCGTTGCCGCCGGATTCTCGGCTGCGCTTGGCCTCCACCATTGTGTTGGCGAGAGCCGACTGCAATCCGGCTCCGGCGTTGCCGACAGCCACAGGGAGGTTTTCGCTGAATGTGCGCAGGGTCGTGGCGGCCTCCTCCCGGAACAGCGACCGCAGAACGCGGTCCACCTCCGCCGGATCCACCCCGTAGAGCGACATCAGCCGGTTGTCGGCCACGATGTCCGTTTGCCGGCGGGTCTCTGCCGTAAGGGCCGCAGGGCCGGCTTTTGCCTCGATTTTATCCACGAGAAGGGCATATTCCCCCGGGTCGGAGCATGAGCGCTCACCTCTCGGCGAGAGTCTGGCCTCTATCTCCATCTCCTTGGAGGAGAATATCTTCTCAAAGATATTTTCCAGAGGGGAGAACGAGACGGTGGCCTTCGGCCAGTCGCGGGCGATTTTCCCGGCAAGCGTTTGCTCCAGCCGGGCGCGTTCTTCGGGGCGGGATGCCCGCAGGTACAGCTCAGCCTCACTTTGCGAAAGGCCGTCGCCGGCATCCAGTATGTAATCTTGCACTCCTGCCGACGCGGAATGCTCCTTCAGCTCCGGTCCGCACGCCTCCACAGCCTCCTTCGAGCGACGTGCGTTCTCATGGATGCTTATATTTTCATTCCAATCGATTCTTGCCATGGTCTCGGTCTGCTCTATCGCCGGCATACGTTCCACTCTCATTATCTTGAAAAAGAGGAAGCAGAGGGGGATTACGCAGGCCGTGGCGATCAGCCATGGCCATTTGTGGGCGAAGACGAAGTCCACCCCCTTGTTGTAGATGCGCGTCATGACGCGGTCGGTGCGGTCGGTGGTTTTCCAGGCTATCTCGGCTCCCTTTTCGCGGCGATGGCGACGGCGCGTGAAGAGCACTTTGTAGAGCACGGGGAGCAACATGATCCCGACGATGTAGGAGACGGCCAGGCCCGCCGTGATGGAAAAGGCCTGGTCAGCGAAGATGGCCCCGGCTATCCCGCTCATGAAGATCAACGGAAGGAAGACGGCCACGGTGGTCAGCGAGCTGCTCAAAAGGGGCGTGATCATCTCCGACGTGCCTTTGTCGCAGGCGTCCGCCAGACTGAGGCCGGATTGGCGGCGGCGCGTGATGTTTTCGGTCACGATGACGGAGTTGTCGATCATCATGCCGACGGCGAGGATAAGCCCCGAGAGGGATACGACGTTGAGAGAGACGTGGAAAAGGTAGAAGAGAAGGAAGGTCAGCACGAGGGCGGTGACGATAGAGATGCCTATGACGAAAGGGGTCCGCAGGTCGCCGAGGAAGAGGGCGGTCAGCAGAAAGACGAGTATCAGGCCGAGTATAAGGTTCTGCACGAGGTTGGATATGGAGTAGTCGAGGAGTTCGGTCTGGTTGCGGGTGACGGAGAAGGAGATTTCGGGATATTCGCTCTCCATCCTCTCTATCATCTGCGACAGGGTCTGCTTCAGCTTGTCGATGTTCTCCTCGTTTTGCTTGATGACGGCGAGGGTGACGGCGCGTTTGCCCCCATATTCGGAGATGCCGTCGGGTTCGCGCTCCACGAGCTCCACCCTCGCGATGTCGCCGAGCCGGATCAAGCGCTCTCCGTGGCGTATGTAGATGTCGGCCACGTCTTCGGGGGTGCGCAGCCGGTTGGCGACGCTGACGTTGTATTCGTAGTAGCCCTCCCTGACGGTCATGCTGCCCGGAGTGACGTTGGCTGTGGTGAGTGCGCTCTCTATCATGGAGCGGGTGATGCCGGAGGCTTCTGTCTTCTCCGGGTCGGGCACTATCCGCAGCATCCTTTCAGGAATGCCGGTCACGTCTACCATGGCCACTTCCGGCAGCTGCTCAAGGCGATGGCGCACAGAGTTGTCGGCCACGCGTGCAAGCTCCAGGAAACCGGCCTCGCTCTCCCCTCCGCGCTGCGTCATGGATAGATAGAGCACCGGTATGTCGGTCGCGCTGGCCTTGATGACCTTGGGGCGTTGCATGTCGCGGGGCAGGGAGTTCATAGCGGCGTCGATTTTCTCGTTGACGGCTATGAAGGCGAGGTCGATGTCCACGCCGTAGTCGAAGTCCATCCTTATGGTGGCGGAGCCGTCGCGGCTTTCGCTGCGTATCTCTTTCAGCCCGCCGACCTGCTGCAGCTGGCGGCGCACGTGGGCCGTGGCGGTGTTCTCCAGCTCGCGTGCGGAGGTGTTGGGGGCGGTGATGCGCACCGTGACGTGGGGGATGTCCACCGACGGCAGCAACGTGACGGGAATCGCCTTATACGTGACAATCCCGATGATGAAGAAGGCCAGAAAGGCCATTACGACGGCTGTCGGCCTGTTGATGAGGAATTTTACCATTGTTTCTATTTCTTCACGACGGAGACGGGCGACTCGTGGGCGAGGTTGACGTTGCCGTCTACGATGACGTCCATCCCCTCTTCGAGGCCGTCGGTGATGGTGTATTCTCCGAAATTCTCAAGCCCGGTCTGCACGTAGTTCCACATGGCCCGCTTTCCGGATTCGTCAAGCGTGAAGACCACCTGACGGCCCGTGCGCAGCACCACGGCGCTCTTCGGCACGACCAATTGCCTGCCTACCGACTTCTGCACGCTGACTTTGACGTTCATGCCGTCGGCCAGGCCTTTACCGTTGCCGACTGTAGCCGTGACTTCCACCAGGCCGTTCTCATCCACGACAGGATTTATCTCCGCTATTCGTCCCTGATAGACCGCCGACGACGAATAGGGGCTGACCTCTACCCTGTCGCCTATGGCAAGGAGCGGAAGCTCGCTTTCGAGGATGTTGAAGCTTACGTCCATCGTCTGGCCTATGAGGGTGCAGAACGGCTTGGAGCCGTCCGGACGGTTCCATGGCTTGCCGCTGACGTTGGCCACGGTCCCTGCGAATGGGGCTGTCAGCACGGTCTCGGAAAGGTCGCGCTCGACCGTCACGAGGTTTGCCTCGGCCTCTGTGTAGCCGCTTCTCAAGCGGGCAAGCTTCATGATGTCGGAGGGTACGGCCGAGAAATCGTCGGGATCGAATCCTTGCCCGATGAGGGCGTCCTTCAGTTCGAGTTCGGCTTTGGCAAGGGCCGTGCGGGCCTGCTCTGCCTTCTCTCGCAGCTTCAGGTCGTCGAGACGGGCAAGGCGGGTGCCCTTTGCCACGTGTGAGCCGTTCTTGACGTAGACCTCGGTTATGACGGCGTCGGTCGCGGCAAACCGCAAGTCGGCCCGTTCATGCCCCGTGGCTTTGCCGTTGCTGACGATTTCATGGCTGAATTCTGTGGCCGTGAGCCTTTTGACGCTGACGGGCGTCACCTTCGACACCTCCATCTCCTCACCTCTCCCCTTTTTTTGAGAGCCGCCGTCGTCCGCCCCTTTCTGCCCGCCGCAGGCGGCAAGCAGCGTCAATGATATGATAAATCCCGTTAGTATTTTCATAATGTCGGTATTATTCGCCAAAATTAATATTATTTTTTCATTTATCCGCCAAAACATCCCATTAATTTCCCATTTTTTAAATCAAAAAACCTCCATCCGACCGATTTCAAACCACGGCAACCACAAGAAGAACCACGGCAACCACTTTTTTGTTCTACCGGCTGCATTGTCAACGACGTAGATAAAAAACTACGTGGTTTTCGTGGTTCTCTCGTGGTTTCGTGGTTTGAAATTTCGTGGTCCCCGTGATTTGAAACCAACCATATGTCCGGATGTATGCGAAGGTTATAGCCATCTCATTCCGCGTTTGGATTTAAAGACGAAGCGGGCCACGCCGACGATGAATTTCTCCGGAACGAGTCCCCAGTAGCGCGAGTCCTGGGAGTCAACGGCGTGGTCGCCCGCTGCGAAGCAGTAGTCCTCGGTGAAGGTGTAGGCCGGAAGGGGGATGCCGCCGAGCCGGGCGCCGGCCTCGGTCCATTCGAGTTTCCGCCCGGTCTCCCATTCGATGTATTTCCGGTAGAGCAGGTAGTTGCGGCGGTCGATGCGCATCGTCATCCCCTCGCGGGGGATGACGTAGGGGCCGAAGTCGCGGATCGTCCAGTTGAAGAGGCTGTCGCGCGGGCCGATGGTGATCCAGTTGGGCAGCCCCACGCTGTCGGGGGTCTGCCGAGTGATGTCGTCCACTACCTGCCGCAGCAGTCTCTGCTCCCCCTTCACGCCGTAGACGCTGCCGTCGCCCCTGACGCGGTAGAAGCCGCCGACGGCCTCAAGGGTGTCGCCGGCAACGGCCACGGCACGCTTGCAGTAGTAGCGGTACATGTTGAGGGCGACGCTGTCCCAGCGCTCGTCGAAGGTGGCGTTGAAGACTATGACGTCGCCGCGCTCAAGACGCCCGTAGCCGGGCAGGCGTCTGACCGTCACGCGCTCGCCGCGGGCGGCGGCGTAGAAGTCGAAGATGCGGCCGCCGAGCTTGAGCTTGTCGATATATCCGTGGTCGCCAGGCTGAAGCGTGGGGGTCATCGACTCCGTTGGGGTGTGGAACGTGTCGAACACCACCACCAGGACGAGGTAGCGCAGGACGAGGGCGGCCGAGGCGGCCACGACTGTCCAGTAGACTACGTTGCCGGCCCGCCTGGCGAGGCGACGCAGTCTGACGAGCTTTCTTCCTCTTCGCATGTCGATTCTTATGGTCTTTTCTTTTTGCATAATATTCGTTTCAGTCGGGGTTCTCCGGGGTCTTCATCATCTCAGCGGGAGGACATGTCGGGCAGGGGGTGGCTGTCCTCCCAGTCGATTATCACTTCGCGAGCCCTGCGGCGGATGTCGTCCTCGGCGGGGGAACCGACCTTGGTGGGCATCGCGAGTATGCGCCCGGCCTCTCTTAGGGCTTCGGATTCGCGCCCGGCCTCCACGTAGAGGAGCATGAGCAGGTAGCGCGGGTAGAGGGCAGAGGGTTTGCGCAGGGAGGCCCTCCTGAAGTAGGCCTCGGCGGCCTTATAGTCCTTGCGTGCCTGGCTGTTCTTGCCGAGGATGTTGAGGGGCATTGGGTCGGAGGAGACGCGGAGAGTCGCCTGCATCAGGGAGTCGGATTGGGCGAGGCGTCCGGCGCGGTGGAGGGCAAGCCCGGTCTGGAAGAGCTGGTGGGCGCGGCGGTCGGAGGCGGGGGAGACGGCAAGGACGGTGCACATCGCTCCCAAGGGGAGGAGCGCAGCGGCAATGGCGGACATCTTGAGCCATCGGCGGCGTGTCCATCCCCCCGCGAGGCATCCTGCCGCGAGCAGCGGCAGGGCGGCAAGGAAGAGGCCGAAGCGCAGGGGGTAGGATGCGAGGGAGATTATGGCGAAGGCGGCCATGCATCCGGCCATGCCGCGTTCTCCGCCGCGTATGGCGGCCCAAAGTGAGAGTCCTATAATGAGGATGAAGGCGGTCATGGCGAGTGGGCCGAAGGCAAGGCCGGTCTGGAGGTATTCGTTGAAGAGGTATTCGGGGGCGCCGGCCACCATGGCCTCCCCGGGGTCGATCCCGCCGGAGGCCTCGGACTCGCGGAAGTAGCGTTCCTGGGCGTCGCCGTATGCCCCTGCCACGCGGTCGGGCCCGACGCCCTGAAGGGGGGCGTCGGCAAGGGCCATGGCCGACACTTTCCATATGAGCACCCGTCCGCGGGCGGATTCGGGTTTGAGGCTGTAGAGAGCGTGGGCGGCTACGACGGCGAGGATGATTATGGCGCACGCGGCGATGACCGCTGACAGCGTCCGTTTCTTGCGGCCGGCATCGGAAAGGGTGCTGAATCTGTGGCGGAGGGTCATGACGCAGGTCAGCAGGCATCCGCCGACGGCGGCGGCCCAGCCGGTGCGGCTCATGGAGGCGGCGAGGGGCGCGGCGGTCAGCAGCAGGGCGGCGGCTCCGGTCAGTGAGAGCCATCTTTCCCTGCGCAGGGCGAGGGCGAGCGAGGCGGGGACCGCCATGCCGAGGAAGCAGCCGTAGGGGCCGGGGTTGAAGAAGGACCCGGTCAGGGGGTAGAGGGGATGGCCCGATTCAGCGATACCTGCGAGCTGCAGCAGTCCCCACACGGCTTCCACGGCCCCCGTCAGGGATAGGAGGACCGCCACGAGCAGGGGAAGGGTCATTGCCTTTATGCGTAATGTTTTTTCCATATATCCTGTCTGTCCTTACCAGAATCGCTGGGTGCGTCGTGAGAAGTCGTATTCGAAGATGCGCTCCGAACGTCCGCGGCTGTAGTTGCGGAGGTAATACAGCGTCCCGACCGGCACCTCGAAGTCGAGTGAGTCGGAGGTTGCCGTCATGCGTCCGGCGGAGTTCCACCGGCAGTCGCCGAACCAGAAGAGTTCGTAGTCGTCACCCTCACGGACGAAGTTGTCGCGGTTGCGCGGCACGTACATGACCCTGTCGACCGTCACGGGTCGGCCGGCGTCCATGGCAGCCCAGCCACCGGATGCCTCCTTGTAGTCGAAGGAGGTGAAGATGTCGCCGTCGAAGACCTTGTCGAAGCCATGGGCGGGATCGTCGTTGTAGGCGCCGGGGGTGCCGAACACCCTCCCCCGGATCGGTTTTCCGTCGCCGCCGGCCTCATACAGTGCCACCTCGGCTATGTTGCAGTGGGTGCCGTCGGCCCCGCGGTAGCGGTAGTAGCGTCGCGGCTCCGGCAAGGTCCGCGCCTTGGCGAAAGTGCGCCGGCGCTTCGGCAGTTCCGTGATTTTGTAAACGGTGTCGCAGACGCTGAAGGCGGGGTCGTCCGAAGCCTCTATCACGCCCCCGACGCAGCGTTCCACGAGGTCGCCGTTCCTCTCGTTGAGGGGGAACTTGGCGAAGGCGGTCAGAACGTCCCTCTTCCCGGAGGGTACGATCTGCCTCAGGCCGCCGTTGCCGTCAAGGATCTCGAATGGCGCGCAGACAGGACGGAGCTCACCCTCGCTCATGCGGGCGGCGACGGATATGACGCCGCCGGAGACGTCGCTGAACCGAGCCTCCCCCTCCTCTTTGGAGACCTCGACGGCCACCCAGCGGTTGTTGCCCCAAGAGGCGAGGTAGAGCGGCCCCTCGCCGGGGGCTATGTCGCGAATGGTCACGTCGCCGCATCCGTCCGGCTTGTACTCGCGGGTCACGTCGGTCAGCTTCGGCAGGGTGAAGAATCCCGGACGTCCGTTCCTGTCGGCGGGTAGCGAGGAGTCGAGTCGGCGGTTGAGGCCGAACTTCTGGCGGTAGATCTTGGCGGCCACTATGTCAAACTCCGGGGCGGGGACGAAGTCGGTGTTCTCGGTGCAGGTGACGTAGGTCCTGCCCTCCTTGCTGATGATGAAGGGCCAGAGGTGGCCCGCGCTGTTCTCGCCGCGTATCGGCACGACGTCCACGCCCGCCGGGATGCCGG
>VSPO01000096.1 GCA_009775375.1 Muribaculaceae bacterium
AATTAGGTTTTTCAACACCGAAAATTGAGTTCTTCCGAATGATTTGCTAATTTTGCACTTGCCACTTGACTCTACAGCACAAAAAAAATCTGCATTTTTTTGCACGTTTCATATCTTTTTTTTAAATTAGCATCATAGTAATCGTAAAAAAATAATGCTATGAAAATTTCGACAACTTTCATTGCTCTGCTATACGTTATTATGATGGCAGCGTGTTCCGCGAAAGAGGATGCATCCATGGAGGAAGTAGTGAAGTTTGAGAGTGACTCAGAACTTACGAAAAAACTGGTGGAGAACGGGGAATACATCGATTTAGATGTCAAAGCCTTGGCATTTGAGGTTGCCAACGGCGGGACAACCCAATCCACTCCCGAGGAACTGAAGAAGAATGTAGCCATGATGAAAGCCGCAATACATAGGTTCTACTCCAAAGTGGAAATCATTGACGGACACTACGTTGTCAGAGCTGAATCAGGGAAAGAACTTAACGTATCAGAGAGAGTTTACGAAGCCCTTTCCGACAATCTAAACGAGATGAACACTTTCATCGACAATGTGAAAGCCAAAGGTGAAGAAATCAAAATTCCTGAGATAACATCGGATTATCTCAATTCACTGCTTGAATAATAATACTCCAAACTACCGCATATTGACAACAGGAATACGTCTAAAATTGATTAATATCACACCAATCTCCATAATACGCTTTTGATATATTAGACTCCCGATATTACATTTTATGTATTTACAATTTGTGTAAATACATAAAATGTAATATCATTGCCTCTGGGTATTCGGAGGGACGGATATCTTTTCAGGATCCGATCTACGCATATTGGCTGAAGTCACGCTACTTCGCGTTATCAGCGCGGTAGTGGGGATGATGTTCGAGAAGCTCCTGCCGGAGGTGGGAGCGGTCGAGATGGAGATAAAGCTCGGTCGTGGCTATCGACTCATGGCCAAGCATTTCCTGTATGGCGCGCAGGTTGGCTCCCCCTTCGAGAAGATGGGTGGCAAAAGAGTGGCGGAGAGTGTGGGGGCTGACCTTTTTGGCTATTCCGGCCATGGCAGCAAGGTCGCGGATAATGTAGAAGACCATGACGCGGGTCAGTGGTGCGCCTCTCCGGTTGAGGAAAATGATGTCCTGGCCTGAAGGTTTCACGTCGAGACCGTTGCGGATCGGCAGGTATTCGCGGATAAGGCTTACGGAGGCCGGAGACATCGGCACCATCCTCTGCTTGCTTCCCTTTCCTTCAACGATGAGCAACGCCTCGTCGAGGTTAAGGCGTGAAAGCCGCGCCTCGACAAGCTCCGAGACGCGCAGTCCGGAGCCGTAGAGAGTCTCTATGATGGCATGGTTGCGCGGCGATTCACTCTTATCAGGGGGAATGGCGGCAATCATGGCGTCGATCTCCTCCACCGACAGCACATCCGGCAGATACGTCCCCAATTTGGGAGAATCAATCAGCTCCACCGGGGAGGATTCTATGTAGCCCTCTATCTTAAGGAATTTGAAAAACGACCTCATGCCGGAGATGATGCGAGCCTGCGAACGGGAGGATATCCCCATGTCGTGGAGGGAGGCAAGAAATTCATGGAGGTCTTCGGCAGAGGCATCTATAGGGCCGATACCCTTCCCCTCAAGAAACTCCAGCAGATGCCTGACATCGACAAGATACGCTGCCACCGTATTGGCCGAAAGGTTGCGTTCAAGCCTGATATGTGCCTCGAAGTCAAGGCAAAGGTCATCGTTTTCTTTTGCGGGACGATTCATCTGAATAATAGTTTGGAGAAAGATTGAAGAGCATGCCGGGATTCCGACATGCTCTTATTCAAAATCTCATTTTATATGCCACGAATGCCACGTCAGGGTTCGGGACGACCAGCGTTATCCGTTTCCCTTCAAACCGCACTCCGTTTTTATCGTATTGCATAAGGATCCGCTTCATGGAATCCGAAGGGAAAATCGCCATCACAGGAGTCCCATCCGCAAGAAGCCGCTCAATCGCCTCATTGTCGTCGCATTCCGACATAAAGAGGATGAAATCATTCGGTTTCGGCTCAGGAAGTTGCCGCAGATCGGCAGGATAAACGACTACCCCTGCTCCATTCCCGGCTTCGTAAAAGGCCGTGTCCCAATCATGATAATAAATCATTCTCTTTACGCCGAGAGCCACGAGAAGGCGCAAAAGAAACTTTGCATCTCTGCGTATGCCCGGATACCATTCCAGATCCTTATCGCTAAGCAACTCGTCGATATAGCGATAGCCATAGAACTTATATTTCCTTCCGGGCCTGACAGCCCTTTTGACCAGACTGTAGGCAAACGGAGAATGCACGCCGAAGCCGTGGGAATGACGCCAACGCAAATAAGCGTCGCCGATCGATCTCAAAAATTTCATCATAGTTTATTCCTCCTTATGTCCGTTGCCTGGGTTCTTGCGCTCCGACATAAGATGCACCACCCAGAAAGCCACCGCCAGGGCACACATCAGATAGATGATGATGACGGAAATCGTGGCCAAAGTGTTGGTGGTCTTTATGCTTTGTGGGTCGAAAGTGAAGACAATCGTATGGTCGCCGGCGGGAATCTGCATGGCCCTCAACACGTAGTTGACCCGGCCGATGGGATGGTTCTTTCCGTCGATTGTGGCGGTCCATCCCCAGGGGAAATATATCTCGCTGAAGACGGCGAGATTTCCTTTGGCGGAATGGGATTTGTAGGTCAGCTTGTTGGGAGCGTAGGCTGTCTCGTAGATGGTGTCGCCCGGCTGCTTCGGATTGGCCTTCAGCAACACAGATTCGAAAGCCCTGTCGGCCACGGCATACGCTCCGGGGCGAATGGAGTCAAGGGCGGCCATCTCTTCGTTGGCATCAGCCACGTAGGCAATCGAATCCACAAGCCATGCGTTGCCCAAAGCCTCGGGATTGAGCTGATAATCCTCTCCATTGAGGATGTATTTGGCGTTAAGCATATTGAGCACGGCAGGATTCCCCTTTGAGATTTGATGGGTGATGAGGTCGTTGTAGCGAGTCAGCTTGGCGGCGTGGTAGCCTCCGATGGTCTTATGGAAATACGACGAGCGGGCATCAGCGAAACCGGCCACGTCCATCACCCTGTAGTTTGACTTGTCTTTCAGAATCTCCTTGTCAGCCTCCGTCATATTGAAGGCCACCTCATTCTCAGCTTTCGCCGTGAAGCTTTCGGAGCTTACGTAGCGCTTGTTGAGGGGGAAGAGGTCGATCAAGGCCACTGCCGTGAGACAGCAGACGAATAGCGGTTTGGAGACGAACGCCTTCCTCAGCCAAAGCGCCATAACCCCGAACCCGAGCAGGATAAAGAATAGCGAGCGCATGCAGTCGTCGGAGACGAGGCTAAGTCTTGTCTGGCGCACGGCGTCCCAAAGAGGGGCATATTGAGGGTCGTTGAAGACTCCGGCCTCAGAAAGCTGAGCCACCTCTCCTGCCGAGAATGGAGACCCAAACACAGAAGGGGCTATCCAGCCGACAAGGCAGATGAGGGCTCCCATCCCGAAGACAGAGTAGATGGTCCATTTATATTTCTGGAAGAAATCGGGAGTCTCAAGCATCTTCCGAATGCACATGGCGGCGAGCAGCGGCACGCAGAACTCCACTATCACGAGGATGCTCGCCACGGCACGAAACTTATTGTAGCCCGGGAAAGAATCGATGAAGAAATTCGTCAGAGGGGCGAAATTATGTCCCCATGAGAGCAAAATCGCGAGCACGGAGGAGGCGAAAAGCGCCCACTTCATGGGAGTGTCGACCACGAAGAGGGCAAGAATTGCAAGAAGCAGGACAAATGCGCCGACATATACGGGGCCGTTGGTCATAGGCTGGTCGCCGAAATATTGCGGGAATTGCTGTAGAAGAGCCCTGACCTCGGGTTGCAGATAAAGGTCGTCGGCCTTGTCGGTCTTGTCTACCGACAGCAGCATGGTCTGCCCTTCTACAGGCTTAATGGTGGCTCCCCCCTTCACGTTGGGAATCAGGAGCGAGAATGTCTCGTCTATGCCGTAGCTCCAGGCCGTGATGGCATCGCGGTCCATGCCGGAAGCATCTGTGCCTCCGGGCAGCGACAGGTCGGTGGCTTTCCCTCTGACGGTCTCTTTCGCATATTCATAGGAGTTGTAGAGACTTGGAGAATTGGCGGCCACTGCAAACACGCCGGCTGCAAGGGAGCAGAAAGTGGCAAACACCCATCTCTTCACCATCCGTTTCCTTATGGCAGTCCAGAGCCAAGCGAGCACGAAAAAAAGGATGACGAAACAGAAATAATACGACATCTGGGGATGGTTGCTCTGGAGCTGCATTGCCCCGAAAAGGGCAGCCAAAGCCGTGCCCGCCAAGTATTTGCCACGATAGCAAAGCATTATTCCTCCGATTGTCGGAGGAATGTAGGAAAGGGTGGCGAATTTCCAGATGTGGCCTGCGCCAATCAGGATTATGAAATAGGAAGAGAATCCCCATGCCACGGCCGCAAACAAGGCAGTATGCCATTTCAGCTTGAAGCAGAGCCCCATTATAAAGAACCCGAGCATCATTGCAAAGAGGAGGTTGGCGGGAGCCGGGAGCCATAGGGAGAAAGCCCTTGAAAGCCATGAGAGGGTCTCGTTGGCCGGATAAGAGGGGGCTATCTGGAAATTGGGCATTCCCGAGAACAAGGAGTTGGTCCAGCGGGTGGTCTCCCCTGTGGCCTCATGGAAAGCCTTGCCCTCCTGGCCGTTGGCGATACCCTGCATTGTGTCATGCTGTTGGAGCACATTTCCCTGCACATCGTCGGGAAAGAAAAATAAGAAGGCCACTACCGCCAGAAGCAGAGCAGCCAATAAAGGATATATGTATGTTTTCTTCATCATAATCAAGCTGAGGTGGACATTCTGCGCCCGTTGTCGTGATCAGGCCCGGGGCCGGGGTCAGTTGTCGGTCTTAATGTAGATCTGACGGTTCATGCTCTGTTCGAGAGAGATGAGGGTTTCAGTCTCGGTGACTCCCGAAATGTGCTGAATCTGGTCGTTGAGCAGCTCCATGAGATGCTGGTTGTCTTGCGCATAGACCTTAATGAGCATGGAGTAGGGGCCCGTGGTGTAATGGCACTCCACAACCTCGGGAATCTTTTCGAGCTCACGCACCACGTCGCGATACATGGAGCCTTTCTCAAGGCTCACCCCGATGTAGGTGCACGTATTGTAGCCAAGCGTCTTTGGATTGACGTTATAGCCGGAGCCTGTTATCACTTTCATTTCGATGAGACGCTGTATCCTCTGATGGATGGCGGCTCTCGAGACGCCACATTCCACCGCCACGTCCTTGGAGGCGATACGGGCGTTCTTCATGATGATGTTTAGAATCTTTTTGTCTAAGTTGTCGATTCGGTCCATGGTTAAAGATTATAGATTTATGCGCAAATTTATCATAAAAATAGGAAATACGCAACTTTTAGTCAATAAAATCTTCAAAGAAAATGCAAAAAGGGGGAATCCGGATAGTAAAAGGTAAGGCAGAGCGATGTCATATTCAGAGCGATATTCTCGATTTGGCGAATGTGGAGGCTATGGAGGCCGTCACGAGCCCTATGACGAGAATCGGAAGGAGGGCCACCAAAATATCCCAGGCTTCCACCCTGACAGGGTATGCGGGGATGACAAGAGAGCCGGGATCCCCGCTGAACTTGATCAATCCGAAATGCTGCTGCGATAGCGACAGGATAAGCCCGAGCGCTATTCCTGCAAGCCCTCCCGTGGCCGAGACGAAAACACTTTCCCACCAGAACGTCCACCCTATCCTTTTCCTGTCCATCCCGATGGCTGTCAGAGTCGCCATGGATTGCTGCTTCTCTATGATCAGCATACAAATGGTGCTGATTATATTGAAGGAGGCAATTATTAGGATAAAGGTCAGAAGGAGGAAGGTGACCCATTTTTCTATAGAAACCATCCTGAAGTTTATATCCTGCTGCTGAAGACGGTCCTTCACCTCGGCCGATTCTCCGAGCCTCTCAGCTATCTCACGCGCTACTTTCCCCACGTCAGCTCCGGCGACGGTCTTTATCTCCAGAGAGGTGGCTTCTGAGGTATATTGGAACAGATCGCGGACAGTTGAAATGTCGCAGACGACGGTCTTCTCGTCGTAATCGCTTTGCGAGGCCTGGAATACATCGGCAATGACCACCGAATCCGTCAGAAAAGAAGCCATTGGGTTGGCCATGTTGACCCTCCCCTCGCGTTTGGGGGCGAATATCATCATGGGCTCATCCGATTCGTAGACGCCGAGCTGATGGGCCACGCCGACCGATATGACGACCCTGTCGGGAGGAAGGGTGGCAATGCGGGTGCCCCCTGCCACGATGGAGTCGATTTTCGTAAGCCCGGGATACAGCGTAGGGACGACGCCTTTGAGCGTTATGGGCATTTCGCGAGAGTCAAAGATCGCGAGGGCATTGTCGGAGACGCAAGGCATCGCCAGCTCAACTCCTTCCACCCCCTTGACAACCGACACGAGCGAATCTGCATTTGCGAAGGTCTTGCCATGAACGGGGCCGACCGTGATGTCGGGGGCGAGAATGTCGAGTTTCTCGGTCAGCAGAGCGTGGAAGCCGTTGAAGACAGAAAGCACACAAATGATGGCGGCGGTGGCGACAGCCACCCCCGCCACCGATACGATGGCTATGGCGCTGACCGCGCCATGCGATTTTGGGGCCTTGAGATAGCGCCAGGCTATCCGGGCGGGAAGCATTCCAAGTCTCATTCTGGTTTTTCGGGGACTTCCTCCTTGCCCGCACTCCCCACGCCGGGGCCGAGCAGACGGTCGATGTTCTCTATATAGTCGAGCGAATCGTCGAGGAAGAATTGCAGGTCGGGACATTTGCGTAGAACCTGCTTTACAGCCTGTGCCAGCTCATACCTGACCGTCTTCGACTGCTTCTTGATGTTTTCAAGAATCTGCTGCGACTTTTCAGGAGGGAATATGCTGAGGTAGGCCTTGGCTATGCTGAGATCGGGGCTTACCCTGACAGCGCTGACCGAGACTATCACCCCGCCGAGCTGGGCTGTCTGGCGGCGGAATATTTCACTGAGCTCCTTCTGCAGGAGTCTTGCTATTTTTGCTTGTCGTTTACTTTCCATGACTTAAAATATTTGATGATGGCAGGCTCCATCGACTCAATTAGCGAAGCCTATATAGATAACGCGCCGGGAGGCTTTATCGTTTATTGCCGGGCTGCGTGGCAGGGAGCTTGCGGATAATGGTCAGGCCGTCGCGGATAGGGATAATCGCCTTCTCCACGGCCGAATCCGCCGCCACAATGTCGTTGAAGCGAAGGATACCTTCTGTCTGGGAAGAATGCCTCCCCTGCTCCACCACATGGCCGTCCCAAAGCGTGTTGTCGGCAAGGATGAAGCCGCCCGGACGAAGAAGGCGCATCGCCTCCCGGTAATAGTCGGGGTATTGCCTTTTGTCGGCGTCGATGAAGATAAGATCGAAATGACAATCATCCCAGCCCTCCATTATGCGCATGGCGTCGCCTATATGGAGCCTGACCCTGCTTCCGGCGGGCGTGGATGAGAGATTCTTCCGAATGAAGTCTTCAAGCTCATCGTCCACCTCGATCGTGTCGACCGTCGCGTCTCCCTCAAGGGCCTCGGCGATCGACAGGGCAGAATAGCCGGAGAACGTGCCAAGTTCAAGCACCCTTTGTGGAGCCGCCATGGTCACGAGCATTTTCAGCAGGCGTCCCTGGATGTGGCCAGAGCACATTCTGCCATTAAGCAGACGCACGTTGGTGGCCCGGTCGATCGCATGTAGCTCTTCGGGGTCGGGATCGATATGGGCGTCTATATAATCCTCGAGTTCCTGGGTCATTTCCGATTCGACAGGTTTAAGAGATAGTCGAGGGCGAGACGATAGCCCTGAAGGCCGAATCCGGTCAACATAGCCCGACAGGAGGGCGCCGTCACCGATTTATGGCGGAATTCGTCACGCGCGTGTATGTTGGATATATGCACCTCTATGACGGGCAACTGTATCGAGGATATCGCGTCGGAGATGGCGTAAGAATAGTGGGCGTATGCCCCGGGGTTGATTATTATGCCGGTGCAGTCGGGGGTTTCGTAACCCAAACGGTGGATGCGGTCGATAATCTCCCCTTCGCAATTTGATTGGAAATATTCTATCGGGGTATCCGGGAAAGCCTCGCGCAATTCGCGCAGGCAGTCTTCAAAAGAGGTTGTGCCGTAGATTTCGGGCTGACGCTTGCCGAGGAGGTTGAGATTTGGGCCGTTGATGATTTCTATCATGAGCGCGAATGGATTTTGAGATTATGGAGAAGAGGGTTAAGACGGAGGAAAGTAAAATAAAAAAAAGAGCAGCAGGAAACCTAAGTTTACACTGCTGCTCTTCCTCTCTCCTCGGCGGTGCGGACGGGACTCGAACCCGCGACCCCAGGCGTGACAGGCCTGTATTCTAACCGACTGAACTACCGCACCAAGAAGGCTTTGGTTTGCTTTCGTTTCGTTTCTGCTATTGTTTGTTTCCCGATTGCGAGTGCAAAGTTACAACCTTTTTCATTACCCACCAAATTTTTCGGCAAGAATTTTTAAGAAATTTTTCAGCATCCACTTTAAATCGCTGAGAATTAGAAATAAAAAAATTTAATTTTTTTTTGATTGAATTCTTGCTCCCTTTTGCCGACAAGAGTGCTTTTTCTTAAAATTCCGGGGACGCGGGGGCGACTTCCGAGATTTCCGAGAAGAAAAAAAAAGAAAGAGGTGGACGCGCCTCAACGGCGGGTCCACCCGGAAATAATAACCTTTTCCAAAAAAAATTCTTGTCAGTGTGTGGATTTTTTAGCGGCTGCCGCCAAATAGCCATACGTTCTCCGTGAAGAGATAATTGCCGGCCTCATTGCCGGAGCCAAATGCTGCGGCTACGTTGGGATTGGAAACCACGTCGCTGTTGCCATAGGCAAGACGCAATGGCCACATATTCTGTCCTCCGTTTTCGTTGTTGGGATTGAGAAGCTTGATGAACTCCTCTCCCATAGCCTTGCAGCGGCGCAGGTCGTTGTAGGTCTGCACATGCCCGTCGCGAGCCATGGCGATGTATTTCTGCACCATCACTTCCTTCAAAGAGACTGCGCCAAGGGCAGCCACGTATTCGTCAGCCCCGGCAGTCAATGTCTCCCCCGTGGCGGCCTCATAGTCGGCAAACGACGCCTTCACTCCCTCAAGCAGCTCTGCCGACGCATCCTGACCAAGACGGGCCTTTGCCTCGGCGATGTTGAAATAGAGCTCGGATAGACTATATATATGAAGGGTGGCCGCACCGTTGTCGAGCCAGAGGGGGAATCCGACGGTCTCCGTCATCTTGGCCAGACTCTCGTCGCCGGCAGGGGCGCATGTCACTCCGGTCTCGAAATAATCCACGGCGTAGACGTCAAGCCTGGGGTCGTTGCGTTCGGCAAGAATATCGGCGAAAGTTTTGCTTGCACCCACATAATAGCGGCTCCACTGGAAGGCCGTCCACGAGTTGTCGCAGTCTACGCCATTAAAAATTCCCAGTTCTGCGCCGGAGAATCCAAGCGAGAGCGCAGCTTCTCCTTCCGCTATCACCTTGGCGAAAGCCGATTGGTCGCGGAAGGTGGTGTTGAGAAGCAAGCGAGCTTTCACGGCATGGGCAAGACCAAGCCATTTGGCGGGATCGCCGGAGAAAAGGAGATCCTGATTGCCCACATTGTTCACCTTGGCTTTGGCGGCCTCGTCGAGCGCGGCTATTGCTTCGTCGATCCTCGTAAAGAGGTCTTTATAAATGTCTTCCTGCTTGTCGAGTTTGGCCGTAGGGCTGACAAGGGCCTCTGAATAAGGTATGTCGCCATGGAGGTCGGTCAGTGCCTCATAGCAAAGCACCCACAGGACCTGACCGATGCCAAGCACGTCTTTCTGTCCGGCATTCACGCGGCCCTCCTCACATTTCTCAATCATTTGCTTAATGTTCATGAGGTTGCCGTAGGTGGAATTCCAGCAGTTGTTGAATGTCGTGCTGGCTGCCGTCTCCGAGCGCTGACGCATTTCGGCTTTCATAAACTGGTTGTTGCCCGTTCCGAATGCCTGCTCGTTGAACAAGGCGGCATAGAATGCGTAGTCACCGCTCCATGTGGAATAGGCAGTGGAGACAACCGCATCCGTCACCTGGAATTTAGCGTCGACACTGGACGACGACGGGTTGTGCTCATCTTTGTTGATGCGGTCCATCAGGTCTTCGCCGCAAGACGTCAGCGTAAGAGCCGCAAGTGCTGTATATAGATATTTCTTAAACATTTCTTTCATTGTTTATGTGTCTTTTCAAATTCCTGTTCAGAACGTGACTTTCAGTCCGCCGCCGATGGATGTCGTGTTGGGCACTGAGAATCTTTCGAAATAACCGCCCATGTTGCCGTTGCCTTGCGAAGATTCAGGGTCGAAGTTAGGCATCTTTGCCCAAATCAATACGTTGCGGGCGAATGCGAAGATGTCGATGTCGAAATTCCCAAGTTTGGGAAGCTGATAGTTGAGCGTGATGTCGCGAAGCTTGAGGAAGCTCATGTCGTAAACGCCGGATTCCGTCACGTCGTAGTATGCCATGTAGTAGTCCTGTTTGCTGACTTCTACTTTGTTGGGCTGTCCCGTGGCTTGGTCGATGCCGTCTGCGATCATGGTGCCCTCGTGGTAAGGGATCGATTCCTTGGTGGCTCCGAAGTAGTCAAGGGTCATGTTTGTGCCGTGGTACATTTTTCCGCCCTTGTTCCAGCTCCATGTCGTGTTGAGCGACACTCGTTTGTAGCGTCCTCCAAGGTTAATGCCCATCACGAAGTCGGGGGAACAGTTGCCAAGGTCCTGGCTGTCGGCCGTGGCCTGGGGCAGGCCATTGCTGAGAAGGAGCTTGCCTGTCTTCTCGTCTCTCATGAATCCGTTGCCATAGATATTGGGATAGGTGTTGCCTGCCTGAGCGCGGATCTGGGGCTCTACAAAGCCGCCAAGCATGATCGATTCCACGCCGGGAGCAAGTTCCACGACTTTATTGTGCACTTTCGTGAAGTTCACTCCAAGGTTGAGGTCATAGTCGCGATTCTGGAGAATTGCCAGCGTGAGCCCGAACTCATGGGAAGTGGTGCGCATCTTTCCTGCGTTGGTCATCATATACTGGTAGCCGTAGGATCCGGCAGTGGGGACTGCGAAAATCTGGTCGGTCACATTCTGATAAGAGAACGTATATTCGAAGCGGATTCTTGAATTGAGGAAATGCAAGTCGACGCCTGTCTCTATGTTCTTCGTGTTCTGCGGCTTCAGCTTCGGGTCATACTGCCTGTAGTAGGGCACGTAGGAGGAAAGTCCTTTCATAGGATAGGAGACAGGCGTATAGCCATAGAAACCGCCGCCGTATCCGGGGACATAGTAGTAGTCGTTGTAGTATTCGCCGGCCTGACCAACCTGAGCAGAGGAGGCACGCAACTTACCGAAGTTGAGCACCGTCTGATCCTTAAGCGCATCCAGCTCGGTGAACACCCATCCCAAGGATACGGAAGGATAGAAGAATGAGCGGTTGTTGCGGGGCATAGTTGAAACGATGTCGTTACGCCCGGTGACGGTCAGGAAAAGCATGCTTCTCCAATCGAGGCTTACGCTCCCGAAGAAACCTACGGTGCGGGTCTTGCGGTTGTATTCAGAGCTTGTGTACGACGTGGCGTTGCTGATGGTCGGCATTCCATAGAAGTTGAAGTTGGAGCCGTAGTAGTCCCATCTGCGGGTATCATTTTGGTTTATCTCGTTTCCGAGCATCACGTCGAGGGCGAAGTCGTCCCATTTGGCGCTGAAGTTGGCGGTGATGAGGTTGTTGAATACGGTGCGGCTTAGGCCATAGTTCTCAATGTCTCCGTTTTTAAGAGACGAGGTAGAGCCTACCTCATGCACGTCGCTATAGTTGGAGGTGTAGGTGTCGATACCGGCCTGCTCCCTGAACCACAGTTGATAGTTGTCGCCCCAGCCGATGTTGGGACGGTATTCAATATAGGCGTTGCCGAAGAAACGGCTCGTATGCTGGAGGTATTCGTTGTTGTCGGCCCACCAGTAAGGGTTGACGAAGCTCGTGGAGCGGAAAAGCACCTGCTCCGTGGGCTTCCCGGGGACATGGTTGGGAATGCCTTTTAGGTCGTATTCGGCGGGAGCGGAATAGACCACGTTCATGATGCCGTCGTTTGCTCCCGGGGCAGACGTAATCTTGGTCGAAGAGTAGTTGCCGGAGAATCCGGTTTTCCATTCATTGTTGATGATCCAATCGACGAGGCCGCGGGCGGTCCAGCGCGTCATGCCTGTCGACGGAATGATGCCCTCCTGATATGAGTTGTTGATACCGAAAGAATAATTAGCGCGGTCGGTCTTCTGGGAGATGCTGAGGTTGGTGTTCTCAGTGAAGCCAGTGTTGAAGAAGTCCCCGACATTGTCATATATTTGGGGAGTGGTCCAGCCATCGAGTCCGGCCATCTCGCGTTTGGGATTGAAATATTGTCCGGGATGCCCTTGGGCGTTGCCGCCATATTTGGCATCGTCGGGAAGGCTTGAGATTTTCGGTCCCCAGCTCATGGAGCTTGAAGGGTTGTAGGCATCGAGGCTGTTGCCCTGGGCATATACCTCCTGCCGCTTGAATTTGCGCGACACCATCTCTCCGGAAAGATTGGTGGAAAGGGTGATGGTAGGCTTGTTGGAGTTTAGTCTTCCGCGTTTTGTCGTTATGACAATCACGCCGTTGGAGGCCCTGATGCCGTAAAGGGCGGATGCGGCCTGTCCTTTCAGCACATTGATGCTCTCAATGTCGTCGGGGTTGATATCAATTGAGCGGTCGGCGATATTCGCGCCAGTCACGGAGTTGCCCGTAGAGAAGTCGGGAGTCGATTCAATAGGCATGCCGTCTACCACGTAAAGAGGCTGGTTGTTGCCATCAAATGAACGTGCGCCACGGATTACGATCTGGCTTGACGAACCTGGTGCGCCGGAAGAGGGACGTATGTCCACGCCCGTAAGCTTTCCTTGCATTGCAGAAGCGAGAGAAGTAGTTCCGTCGGTGTTGAGGTCTTCCGCCTTGAGGTCCTGCACTGCATAGCCAAGGCCCTTGCGGTCTTTCTTCACGCCAAATGCGGTCACAACGAGCTCGTCGAGAGAGTTGTCGGCACTTGAAAGCAAGATTGTCATCGGAGCATCTGTCACGTCGATCTGACGGGTGATCATCCCGACATAAGAGACATTGATTTTCTTCACCTTGGCAGAAATACGAAGTACGAATTTTCCGTCAACATCCGTCACGGTGCCTTGTTCGCCGGTAGCCGGCAATATTGTGGCTCCGATCAGCGGTTCGTTGTCGCTTGCATAAAGCACCTGGCCTTTGATAGTGCGTGTTTCTTGCGCCACAACACCTATGGAGATGGCCACAAGCGACATTAAAAGTAGAAATAATCTTTTCATACTCTTTAAAATTAAACAATTTATATATTACCTGTAGATTAAAGTCGTAATCGACAATAAGTTTCATCATTTCTCCAACAAATAATAACTTGTGGGCAAGTCATTATTCCGG
>VSPO01000097.1 GCA_009775375.1 Muribaculaceae bacterium
GATGGGGTTCCATCATAACTGAATCACGGGTTGAAATCCAGCGCTCAGATTGGATAAGACATGTATAGGAATAATCTAAACACTTACTTAAAAACAAATCCGCCGCCGGATGGCATTACCGTGCCACGGCCAAGGGCCGTGGTCCCCATCCCCAGAAAACAAACCCAAAAACCAACTCAATGAAATTATTCCTATCCATTGCTTTTATCTCCCTCTCCCAATTGACAACCGCGGCTTTTGCCCGCACCATCTCCGGCATAGTCCTGTCGGAAAATGATTCCACAGCCCTCGCCGGAGCCGTATGCACGCTAAAATTAGCGGATGGCAAGACGTTGGAGACCGCTATAGCCAATCCCGACGGATCTTTTTCCGTATCCGCTCCCGGAAAGTCGGCTCTCAGTCTCGAAGTCGGGATGACAGGCTTCAACCCCACCGACATTATGATCAAATCTGGCGGCGACGACATAAATCTTGGAAAGATCTATCTTAATGAGGGTAAGTTGCTTCAGGAGGTGGTTGTCAGTGGCGACAGGATGGTGGAGTCGAAAGGACGCACGATCATCTATCCGAGCATCGCCGATGTGAAGGCTTCTTCCACGTCGCTTTCCCTATTTCTGAAGCTGCCACTTGCCGGACTCGATGCCAACCCTATCAATCGCACGCTTTCTGTCGACGGCGGTACACCGATGATTCTCATCAACGGAGTGCCCTCTTCAATGGACGATGTCAATTCCATTCAGGCCAAAGAGATTGAGAAGATTGAGTATTCGAGGATAACTCCCGCGCGCTATGCCGACCAAGGGAAGAGAGGAATGATCAGTATCACCCTCAAAAAACGCAACGACGGAGGCAGTGTCTACCTTTGGGGAAGAAGTGCCACGGCCACGGCTTTCATGGATGGTAATTTCCGTGCGTCCTACCATCAGGGGCCTTCGCAGTTTAATGTTTCCTACAATCCTTCATGGCGAAATTATAAGGAAGCCTACGACAACAGCTATGAGTCATATATAGGAGATGATTTCAGGGTGGATCTTGAGTCGCACGACCGTAATCCATTCAACTATTTCAGCAATCAGATGCGGCTGAAATATAATTTCAGCCCGTCGGTCAAGACATTGTTCTCCGCCACGTTCAATCTTGGCTCCACCACCAACAAAAGCATTGTCTACGGCGTGAACACCGACTCCTTCCTCGGCGACTACGACAACGTCAACAAAAACAAAGGGAAAGACCTCGCTCCGTCGCTCGACCTTTTCCTGCGTCATGATTTCAACGACAAGAATTCTCTGGAGGCGCAGGTCGTGGGGACGCTAAGCTCCAACAGTTATAACCGCGACAACCTCTATGAATTTGCGGATGGCGGCAAGGAAAACTATCTCGTGGATGTCGACGCCCATCGTCGTTCGCTTATTTCAGAAGTGAGCTACATTCACAATTTCAGCGACAGGACCTCTCTTTCCGGAGGTTTCCAAAACACAGTCTCCCATAGCAAGAACAAATACAAGACCACGGACTATCGACCGATTCTCACCGAGAACAACAACTATATCTATGCTCGTCTGGGGCAGCAGGTCGGAAGTGTGTATTTTTCTGTGGCGAGCGGAGCCAAGATGTTTTGGATTAAGAACGATATGAACAAACGTCATTTCATCCGCAATCTTTCGACCGTGCAATTCAACTGGAGCATCGACAATAAGTGGCAACTTGCGGGTGCTTTCCAATATTCCCCCTCGATTCCGTCGCTGTCGTCGCTGACCGACTATCCGCAGCAAACGTCTCCTTATCTGATTTCCAACGGTAATCCGAATCTGAAGGTGGCTGAGAATTTCGCTTATCAATTGATGCCGAGTTTCAGGTATAAGAAATTCAATGCTTCCTTGTTGATGACTTATCGTAACATCAAGAACAATGTCATAAGCGATCTGATATACATGGGCGACCATGAATTTCTTTCCCAGTCGGTCAACGCCAAACGCAGCAGGATGTTCTATTCAAACCTTAACCTCGGAATAAGCGACGTGGCGGGATTCGGAGCCAGGCTCAACATCTCGTTCGACTATTATGAGAGCGCGGGAGAGGGGTGGAGCCACGATCTGAAAAGCGTCAACGGCAGTATGTCAGTATGGTGGAACAAGGGTCCGTTCACGATCTCTTATTGGAGGAAATTCCCCGGAAAGTATCTTAACGGCCATAGGGTAGGGAAGGATGAGAACGGCGATTCGTTCGACATTCAATACAAACCCGACAGTCATTGGACCCTCGGCGCTTCCTGGATGTATATGTTCGACGTGAAAGGCACGAAATATCCCTCGTGGAATTATTCCGCCGTCAATCCCGGATACAGAGAACGATACATTAAAAACAACGGCAATATGATCGTGTTGAGCGTGACCTACTCAGCCGATTTCGGTTCGCTCTTCCGTTCTGCCAAGCGTTCGCTCAACAACTCCGACAACGGCTCCTCCATCCTCCGCCTCTAAACTCCGAGTCCGCTCTCGCTCCAAGTCAGCGCCGAGTCAGGCATGGAGCGCACGGCCTCCGGCTTGCGCCTATCGTCCGCGCTCAATGGTGCATAAAATCAAAAGCATTCCACAACCATATCAATGCCAAAAGCGTTCATATGGTTGTGAAATGCTATTATATCCCGGCGTTGCTATCAGTCCTCCTACTCCTCTCCGCCTCCTGCAACGCCTCCCATCACGGGCAAAATACAGATAAAGACATGAAAACTAAAGAAATTTATTTGGCTGGCGGTTGCTTCTGGGGCACCCAACACTTCTTTTCATTGGTAGATGGAGTGAAATCCACGGAAGTGGGCTATGCCAACAGTATTGTCGAGGATCCTTCTTATAAAGAGGTGTGCACGGGTAAGACGGAAGCCGCCGAGACTGTCAAGGTGGTCTACGATCCGGATTCCGTATCCCTTCCGTTCCTTCTCGACCTTTATTTCATGACGGTTGACCCCACAAGTCTCAACCGTCAGGGGAATGATGTCGGCACCCAATACCGCACGGGTATCTTCTATACCGATACCGCCGACTACAAGACAATAGCGAAATCTGTACTCGCCCTGAGTGAGGACTACGACCGCCCGATAGCTATAGAGGTTGACAAGTTGAAGAATTTTTATCCTGCAGAGGATTACCATCAGGACTATCTCTATAAAAATCCATCCGGATATTGCCATATCGACCCTGCATTGTTTAAGATTGCTCGTGAAGCCCGCGACGTCGTTGCCAAAACCAAGGAGAGCGAAGAGCGAAAGTATGTCAAGCCCTCCGACGAGGAATTGAAGGAAAAGCTTACGCCCCTTCAGTATGCCGTCACTCAGGAATCAGCTACGGAACGTCCCTTCGATAATGAATACGACCATGAATTCCGTCCCGGAATTTACGTTGACATCACCACAGGGCAGCCACTGTTCCTTTCCTCCGACAAATTCGATTCAGGATGCGGATGGCCTGCCTTCAGCAAACCGATAGACGAATCAGCCGTCACCGAACATGCCGACACCTCCCACGGCATGAACAGGGTGGAGGTGCGTTCCTCGGCCGGAGATGCCCACTTGGGACATGTCTTCCCCGACGGCCCCAAATCCACCGGTGGGATGAGATACTGCATCAACAGTGCCTCCCTCCGGTTCATTCCCCTTTCCGAAATGGCAGCCGAAGGCTACTCCGCCTACCTCCCCCTCCTCGAATCCAAAAAATAAAAGAAAAAAGGGCCATGCAATCCGTCCGACAACAGTTTGTATGGCCCTTTTTCTGTCCGCGCCGAGTCCAGCATGGAGCGCAGGCCTCCGAGCCTGCGGCCTACTACCGTCCTATTCGAGTCTGCGCAAAGCTACGTGGTTCCAATATTGGCCTGAAAATTAGTGGTTCGTGAATTTTTAAAACCACGTGGTTTCGTGGTTAATCTCGTGGTGCCCGTGGTTTGAACCCACTGGTCTGCGCTCAGTAAATTAGCGCCAGCAGGTTTGTCGAAGGTGCCTCCCGGCCTGCATGCCGCATCCTCCCGCGCAATATCCTGCATTGGAATTGCTGGACTTTTTTTATTTTTTGAGGTCACAATTTGGGGGATGGTGCGTTTTTGTTGTAGAAGTCGCGAGAAAGTGGCTTCTGAATTAGAAATGAGTAATCATGGACAAACCAAATATCATAGATTCTTTCAGTAGGCTGCGCGACAGGCTGAGGGGCTTGGCTGCTTCTATCCTTCAGGATGAGGATGATGCCGACGATGCCTTGCAGGAGGCTTTTTGCCGACTGTGGGCCGGGAAGTCAGATTCCCGGTCGTGGGAGATTGCCGACGGTGCAGCAGTGTTGACCGTGAAGAGGATTTGTCTGGACTTTCTTCGAAGAAGAAACACGCGTCAAAGCCAACCGTTATCTGATTCGGAAGTCTCTATCCCTGATAATTCAGACGGGATTTGGCAGCAAGAATCCATGCAGCAGCTTGAAAGGACTCTGATGGATAAGCTTTCGCCAAACCAGCAGAAGGTGTTCCGGATGGTGAGTGACGGCGTCGACTATGATATAATCGCGATGCGCATGGGGATTTCTGAGGAGTCGGCCCGACAGTTCATGAGTTCATGAGCAGGGCGCGTCGCATTTTGAGAGTGGAATATAAAAGACTAATAGAGATATGAAGGATTTTAACAACATAGCTAAGCGGAATGAATTGGAGGAGCTTTGCCGGCTTTTCATCGATGGCAGGCTCTCTGTCGAAGAGGAGAACGACCTTGCCCTGGTGCTGTCGTATTCGCAGGAAAGGGGCGGCATCATTGATGAGACCATTTTCCTTCTTGGACTTGAAAGGATTGTCAAAGCTGACAAGGCGACAGCGGCAGAAGACGAAAAATCAGCCAGCGCGTCTGCAAGAAGGCATAAGAATGGGATGGCATGGACGTTGGCAAGAATATTAAAGGTCAGTGCGTGTGCAGCTGTCGTGATGGTTCTTGTCTCTGTCGTATGGAATATGGCGTTTCCTACGTCTTCATCCCCTGAAGAGAATAAATACGCCGTCTTTATCGAGGGCAAAGAAGTCTCTGACAAGGCCACCGCAAGGCGCATTGCACAAGAGGAATATGAGAAGAGTATGAGATTCCTTGCCGAAATGACCAGACTGGAGGATGCCACAATCAAGGAAATCTCCAAAATGAATGAGATTTACGACAAGGCAATGTCGGAATCAAAAAAAGCATTGGAAAATAACAACATAAACGGATAAGAGATGAAAAAATTATTATTCCTAATGATGGCGATGGACGCATTCTCAATGGCCAACGCCCACGACATCAAGATTGAAGTCTCTCCTGAAGCAGAGACGTATGCCTATTCAGTTGGAGAGGAGGATCAATCCATCTCGTCTTCAACGTCGACAAGCACCTCAAACGGGAAGACCTCAAGGAGCATATCGACGACGAAATCCTATACGAAAGGGGTGAAAAGTCTTAGTGATCTTGCAGTTTATCCTCTCTTTGAAAAGTACAAGAGGAGCAAGAACGTCAAAATGACGGAAATAGACGGACGCAATTTATACCTAAGCCTCACTGTCGCAGACAATCCCACCATTATGGCGGATATACGCCGTAAAGTAGAAATAGACAGTAAGAAAGCCTACAGCAGCGTAAAAAATTATAATGAAAATGGCGATAACATCAGTCTCAATTTGAAAGTAGACGGTTCTAATTGTGTCATAGGATTCCAAATCAATGCCGAGGGCAACAGCGGCTCAATTTATTTAAGCTACCGTCAGCCTAACGAGGAGTGAGAGAATGATTTCCTCGTCCGCACCGAGTAAAAATAAGGGGAGCATGCTTTTGAGCTTGCTCCCCTTTAAGACAGACTGAGTCCGGGCCTCAAGCCGGCTCAGTTGTCTCGTCGATAAGATACAGGATTGATTCATAGGGACGGCCCACCGTACCCATCATCGATATTTCGCATGTCCTTGCCAATGAATAGCATCCATCGTAGATTTCTCCTTCGATTTCCGCACGCTCATCCCGAGTGGCGGCCTTCGCCACTTCTGGGAATATGAATCCACGGTCGCCCGCCGCTCCACAGCAGAATGAATTGTTGGGAACGGTCACCTTCCCGGCACATTTCTCCGCAATCCTTACCATCACTTCATTTCCGCCCGTCAGCTTTGATGCACAAGTGGGGTGGAGCAGGACGCTCTTCTTCGGTTTGGTCACCTTCAGCCGGGGAATCACATTGCGGTCGAGCCACGTCGTGATGTCGATGATTTTCAGTTTTTCATATTTCCGCGCATTCTCCTCGGAGAAAAGTTTCTGTTTGTGGGCAAGCGAGAGAAGGGTGTGGGTGCAGGAGGTAGTGTCGCATACGATAGGCACCCTTCCCTCTTCGCTCAGGCGATAGAACACCTCTACCGTCTTGTTGGCAACGACTGCCTGTCCCTCCGGGTCGCCCTTATGCTCCCATATCTGCGAGCAGCAAAGACCATGCATCTCCTTGGGAAGCGCCATACGGTAGCCACAACGTTGGGCGATGCGGAGCATCACCGTAATCATATCATCTTTCCCGAGATTGGAGGCTCCGAATATTCGGGTCACGCAGGCAGGGAAATACAGGTAATCCGGGGACTCCACATTTTCAGTCCATCTGATTTTTGCCGGCATCGGGAAATTCTTCGACCAATGGGGCGATTGCCTGTAAAGCTTGTGCATAAAGTCGGTGGCCCATATGAGAGGGTAGGGGGTGATGACTTTCTCCGTGGCGACAGCCGCCTTCAAGGCTCCGCGAATCACCTTCTCCACCGCTCCATAGTGGCTTGCCGAGGCAGACAGGGCCTTGTCGAAAATCGAGGAATTGGAGAAGATACGGACGGCATCGGTCACCGTGCCGGTGTTTATGCTCATCGGGCATGGAATCTCGCACGACCCGTCGGCACAACAGGTTTCCTCCCCGATATATTTGTATTCTTTTTCTAACTTTTTCGAACCGGTCCGCGCAATGATTCTCCGCGCCTGCAGACGCTGGCGAGGGGTCAGCGTGATGTAGCGCGACGGACAGACATGCTCGCAATAGCCGCATTCCATGCATTTGTCGGCTTCGGGATAATCAAGCTGCTCCCCGAAGATGTCCATGCTTTTCATGGGGCGTATGAAGCATTCCGGGTCATCGTTGATTATGACTCCCGGATTCAGGGTTCCCTGCGGGTCGGCAAGCTTTTTCAGCCGCTTCATCAGGGAATAGATTTCCGGTCCCCATTCCTTCTCCACGAATGGCGCGATAGCCCTTCCCGTGCCGTGCTCACCCTTCAGCGAACCGTTGAGCGAAAGCACATGGTCGACAAATTCGTCCATAAAGGTCCGGAATCTCAGCGTCTCCTTTTCGGAGTCGATTCTGGAGGTCACGAGCGGATGGATGTTGCCGTCGCGGGCGTGGCCGAATATCGCTCCGTTATAGCCATGCTTGTCGAACAGACGCTGCACGCCCTCCACAAGCATGTCGAGCTGCTGAACGGGTGCGGCCACGTCCTCAAGGATGACTGTCGCACCGGGCACGCGAGCACCGGCCACGCACGGAAACACGCCGTCGCGTATTCTCCAAAGGTTGGCCCTCTCGGCCACGGTGCGCGTGAAGTCGTCGCAATGGATCAGTCCGGGAAGAGCGTCGATGATCGGTTTGACCTTACTTGTCGCGTATTCCATTTCGTCTGACGAATCGGCTGCGAAATCAATAAGCATGGCAGTGGTCCCGACCGGCAGATCGTTTGGGAGTCCCTGACTCGTGCGCAGCGAGGCATAGTCCATCATCTCCACGGCCTTAGCTCCGCTTTCCCCGAGGATATGGGCGGTGGCGGCCGCTTGGGTCACGTCTTTGAAATAAAGCATGGCGGAGGAATAGACGGAATGCAGGGGGAGTGTGTTCAACTCTCCTGACACTATATACGCCAGCGTGCCCTCGCTTCCGATCAAGACATGGGAGAAGATGTCCATGGGGTCGTCGAAATCCACGAACGCGTTCATGGCATATCCCGTCACGTTCTTGATTTTGTATTTCTCGACGATACGGTTGCGTATTTCATCATTGGCCATTATCTCTGCCCTGATATCCAAAAGACCTTGGCAGAGTTCGCGCTCTGTCTGTCGGAAGCGTTTCCAGTCGATTTCGACGCCGCTGTTGTAGATATCGCCGTTGGCGAGCATGAACTCTATCGAGGCAAGTGTATTGTAGGAGTTGTGTTTCACTCCAGCCGTCATGCCACTGCTGTTGTTTGAAAGGATACCTCCCATCATAGCGGCGGAGGAAGAAGCCGGATCCGGCCCTATATGATGATGGTGGGGCCTGAGGATATTGTTCACTTGACGTGCTGTCAGTCCGGGCTCAAACCACACCTTCCGGCCTCCGTCCCTCACCTCGCATTTGTTCCATTGCGTGCGGAGTTCGCAGATTATGCCGGAGTTGACGGTCTGCCCGGAGAGAGAGGTTCCCCCGGCACGGAATGTCACGCCGATTCCGGCCGACCGGGCCGTCTGGAGCACCTGCCTGATCTGTTGGATAGTGGAAGGCCGCACCACGCACTCCGGTTTTATGTCGAAATATGATGCGTCGCGGGCATATATCTCACGCCAGAGATCATTGTCGAGGATTTGGTGATGGTCAAGGAAGGTCCTTAACTGAGGGATAATATTTTCAGCCATATTCGTATGTATGATGTGTCCCTGGCCGTGTGCCCGCAAGCGAGTCGGGAGAGAGACAGCCGGGTAAATGAATATTTTCGGGGAGATGGTCGTAAACTAATAACAAGGAATGGCGATAATATGATTACTTACTCTGAGGAAATATCCGGGAAATATCAGAACAAAATCAGGCGCGGCTGCATTATTTATAAAGGCAGGTAGGTCTGCCTTTTCCCTAAACGTGGATTAATGAACGAGCTTGCAAGTTCATACACACTACCCTAAACAACTTCAATGAATAGTATTGCTTATGCACATGTCTGATGCTCTTTTGTCGGCCCCGGTGGCGATTGTGGCCGACGTGGTTGCCGCTTCATTGCTTGTCGCGGCTTCCGTAAAGGTGAAAAAAGATTCCAAGGAGAACATCGTCCCTTTGATGGGGGTGATGGGGGCTTTCATTTTCGCGGCCCAGATGCTTAACTTTTCCATCCCCGGCACGGGAAGCTCGGGACATATCGTCGGCGGGATTCTTCTTGCCTCCATGCTTGGTCCGTGGGCTGCGTTCCTGACGCTCTCCTCCGTCATCATCATTCAATGTCTTGTCTTCGCCGACGGAGGCTTGATGGCCATTGGTTGCAACATCATCAATATGGCTGCCATGTCCACTCTCGTGGCCTATCCGTTGGTGTTCCGTCCTCTGATGAAATTCCCTGCCGCAGGATGGAAGACAATGGCGGTGTCGATGTTGGCCTGTGTCGTAGGCCTTGAATTGGGAGCGTGCATGGTCACTCTTGAGACGGCCGCGTCGGGCATTTCCGCGCTGCCTGCCGCTAAATTCCTTATGCTGATGCTCGGCATACATTTGGCTATCGGCCTTTGCGAAGGCTTGGCCACCGGCGTCGTGCTCATGTTTGTCGGGAAGAGCATGCCTTCGCTGCTTCATAGAGAGGAATCGAAACGACCGCTTAATCGGGCAAAATACCGGAAGGTGTTGATAGGATTCGGAATCGCGGCATTGGTGATGGGCGGTCTGTTGGCATTTTTTGCATCGTCGGATCCTGACGGTCTTGAATGGTCGATTATGAAACTGGCCGGAACCCCTGATATAGATGCCGAATACACAAGCCTATTCTCACAGGGCACGGCAACCGTGCAATCCACCACCGCCATCATGCCGGATTATGAGAACACATTCTCAGGAATCATTGGGGCTTTCATGGTTCTTCTTATTGTCTGGGCCTTTTGCAGCCTATTGATGAGAAGGAAAACCGCGACAGTCAATCCAGCTAATGGAGGAAACGAACCACGTGAAGGTTCTATTGAATAAATAGAGACCGCGAATACAATAAGCAACGTGATTTAAAGGGAATTATGAGCAAGACGGAAAAAGTGATAACATCCCTTCAAGGCATGGGCTATTCCTCCGCGACCCCGGCCCTGCATCCTGTGGCGTTTCTGTTGGTGACGTTATCATATCTGGTCTGTATGCTCTCCGTGCCTGTTGGCTCTCTTTCCATGCTTTTATGGTATGGGCTGTATCCGATAGTCATGTCGGCTGCCACAGGTTGCGACTTCAACCGCCTATTCCTTAAAAGCCTTGTCGCTTTGCCCTTCGCTGCGTTGATAGGTGTTTTCAATCCGATTTTTCAGACGGAAGGGGCATTCCGAATAGGGAACGTGGTCATAAGCCGGGGATGGGCATCGTTTGTCTCCATAATAATCAGGGCGGTTTATTCCGTTCAGGTGTTGCTGCTGCTCGTGATGAACGGTGGATTCATAGGATTTTGCCGAAGCCTGAGAAAAATAGGGATGCCTTCCGTTCTGACCACCCAGTTGCTGATGGTCTATCGCTATCTTGAAGTGTTGCTTCAGGAAAGCCTCGACATGTCGAGGGCAAGGAAAGCCAGGGGCTACGGCAAAAGGAATTTTGATTTGAAAACGTGGGGCACCCTATGCGGACAATTGTTTATCCGCACGGTGGTCAGGTCGCAAAACATCCATCGCGCCATGCTTGCGAGAGGTTTCGACGGGGCGTTGCCAGCCTACAATCCCGGCGGAGGCGTCAACAAGGTTTCTTTTAAGGATATTGCATTCATGCTAATTTGCATAGGCGTATTCGCGGCTATGAGACTTTTCGATTTTTCAAAGATTTTCAGCATGTAAGTGTAACTCCACGGTATTGTCATCCTGTCTTTCAAAAAAAATAAAAACGGCATGAGTCATCATTTCATTGAATTCAAGAATGTGCACTACAAATATTCCAATGGCTATGAGGCATTGAGAGGAATCAGCTTCAGGATAACCCATGGGGAGAAAGTGGCCTTGCTCGGACTGAACGGAGCAGGAAAGTCGACGATACTGCTTCATACCAACGGGCTGATTCTTCCTACATCCGGAGAGGTGAACATCGGGGGGATTCCGGTCGCAAAGAAGACTTCCGTGGCGGTGCGTCGCGCGGTGGGGATGCTGTTTCAGAATCCCGACGACCAGCTGTTTATGCCGACGGTGGAGGAGGACGTGGCTTTCGGCCCGCTCAATATGGGCCTGGAGCAGCAGGAGGTGGAGCGACGCGTCAGGATTGCTTTGGAGAGAGTGGGAATGGAGGGACTTGGGAAAAGAGCGCCCTTCCAATTGTCGGGAGGACAAAAGAAAAGCATAGCTCTTGCCACAATCCTGTCGATGGAGCCGGATATACTCGTCATGGACGAGCCTACCTCAGAACTCGACTTAGTGGCCCGCAGGAAAGTGGCGGATGTTATTTCCTCGTTTGATCACACCTGCCTCATAGCGACTCATGACCTTGAACTTGCCAAGGAACTTTGTCGGCGATCGATACTGGTGGAGCATGGCAAGGTCATACTCGACGGTGCGACGGAGGAGGTCGTAGAGCAATTCATCCGCCGCTATCAGGGATGATTATTCCTTGCCGGAGTCGAGGGTGAATATCGAACGCAACTCATCGTCAGACATCGTGGCGAGCCATTTTTCTCCTGTCCCTACCGTCATGTCGGCAAGGCGCTTTTTGTCTTGGATCATGGCGTTGATTTTCTCCTCGAAAGTGCCCTTTGTGATGAAGCGGTAGACCTGAACGTTGCTATGCTGCCCGATACGTTAGGCACGGTCGGTGGCTTGTGCCTCGACTGCAGGATTCCACCATAGGTCGAAATGAATGACGTTTGTCGCGGCTGTGAGATTAAGACCCGTGCCGGCAGCTTTGAGCGAAAGGATGAAGACCTGAGAGGAACGCACCTTTTGGAACCGCTCCACCATCTCCTCCCGCTTCTTCAGCGTCGTGCCGCCATAATAGAACATCGAGGGGATATCCTCTTTTTCAAGCATTTTTGCCAGAAGGTCGCCCATCTCTTTAAATTGGGTGAAGACCAAGACCTTTTCTCCGTTGTCGACAATGGCGCGGACGAGGTCGATGAGCAACATGGCCTTTCCGGAAAGTTCGGCATCAGCTTGTTTCGTTTTGAGGAACTGGGCGGGATGGTTGCAGATTTGTTTAAGCGCGAGAATCATCTGGAGGACGAGTCCTTCGCGTTTGAAAAGCGATGCATGGTCTTTCCCCTCGATTCCTTCAATCTCCATCATGGCCTCGTTGAGCGTCTGCTGATAGAGGGCTGTCTGGTCGGGAGTCAGCATGGCGTATTCATCGCGTTCGATCTTATCGGGCAAGTCGGATATGATGCTCTTGTCTGATTTCAGCCGGCGAAGCATGAAGGGAGCCGTAGTAGCCTTGAATCTTTCGGCGGCTTCCCTGTCGCCCTCGATTTGAATAGGCCGGCCAAACTGAGTGTTGAATTCCCTTAGGGATCCGAGCAGGCCTTTGTTGGCGAAATTCATAATGCTCCAGTATTCCGACAGTCTGTTCTCGACGGGCGTGCCGCTCATGGCGATATATGATTTTGCGGAGATTGAATTGACGGCCTTTGTCTGCGCGGTGGCAGTGGTTTTTATGTTTTGAGCCTCATCTATGACGAGAATCTCCCATTTCAATTTCTTAAGCTTGGCGGCATCACTGCGCATGACTCCATAAGACGTCAGCATGACGTCGGCATCAAAGGCATCCAGATTGCGGGAGGACCCATGATAGATTTCGACACTTAGGTCCGGAGCGAATCGGGAGCAATCCTTTTGCCAGTTGGTCAGCAATCCGGTCGGGACCACTATTAGGGCTTTCCTCTTGTCGAGCCGTCCGTTCTCCTTCAGCCCGAGCAAGACAGCGATGACCTGCAAGGTTTTTCCAAGACCCATGTCGTCGGCGAGAATCGCCCCGAATCCCAATGTGAGGTTGTGCATTATACATTCGTAGCCTCTCTGCTGGTAAGGGCGAAGCTCTGCCTGAAGTCCTGTGGGCAAAGGGAGCTCAGGCAATTGTCTGAGCTTTTCAAGAAGCTCGCGACATGCCTTGGAGACAGACACGGGCGCCCCCTTATAGTTTTCAGAAAGGGCAGCCGCCAACATTTCCTGAGGCGTGAGGCGGCCGTCTTTGGCGAGTTGCTTGCGCAATTTCTCCAGCTCTTCGGGCGTGGCATAGATATATTGGCCTTTGAATTTTATCAGTTCGCCTGCACGGAACATTATGCTATTAAATTCTTCAACTGAGACGAATGCTTCTCCAAGAGAGATTTGCCAGCTGAACGAAAGCAGTTCGTCAAGACGGATGTAGGTTTTTCCATCGCCTGCATCCTTTTTGTCGATTCTGACCGCAGCTTTGGGCGCGACCACATTATGAAGAGCTTTCGGAAGGGCGACTTCCACGCCTAAGAGTCGCATCAGCGGCAAGGTCTTAAAGAGGAAATTCACGAACGTTTTGGAATCAAATTCCATAGGTCGGGTTCCTTCCGACATGATATATCCACGCAATTCGGGGAGATAGTCTGACAG
>VSPO01000098.1 GCA_009775375.1 Muribaculaceae bacterium
GCACTGATTTCAGACTTGTCTCCCAGGATCAACTTAACAAAGTTCAGTACCAAATCAATGAGAGACCGAGGAAAAAAATTAGGTTTTTCAACACCGAAAATTGAGTTCTTCCGAATGATTTGCTAATTTTACACTTGCCACTTGACTCTACAGAATAACATTCCAGCTTTTATTTCTTTATTCGGAAACAATTTAATAATTTTGCAGTTGCAAACAAAAACTGAATATAATATAATGTCATGAAGAAATTATTCGCATTCTTTGCAGCCTTGCTGCTGCTTTTCCCCGTCTTCGCACAATCGCGCAAAAGCGTGTCAGTGCTCGGTGACTCTTATTCTACTTTCGAAGGATTCATGGAACCTTCCTCCAATCAACTATGGTATTATGCCAAACCGAAGGCCAAACAGACAGACGTCAATGATGTCAGCCAGACTTGGTGGCACCAGTTCATTTCCAAAAACGGCCTGCTGCTCGAAAAAAACAATTCATACTCCGGCTCCACCGTCTCCACCACCGGCTACCAGGGCAACGATTATTCCGAACGAGCTTTCATCACACGAATGAAAAATCTCGGAAGCCCCGACGTAATCCTGATTTTCGGAGCCACCAACGACTCCTGGGCCGGTTCGCCACTCGGAGAATTCAACTGGCAGGACGTCAACGGAGGCAACATGAAGGAATTCCGCCCTGCCCTCGCTTACATGCTGACCTATCTCAAAAACCGTCACCCCAACGCCGAAATAATCTATCTTATCAACGACGGCCTGAAAGAGAGCGTCACCTCCTCCATCGTAGAAGCTTGCGACCGTCTCGGAATACCCTGGCTGCAACTGCAAGACATCGACAAGACAGCCGGACACCCCAACCGCAACGGGATGACCCAAATCTCCGACCAGCTCTCGGAATTCTACTCCAAGAATTCAAAATAAAGAAACAGCTGAATATCAGAAGACCGGATCCCTTCTCGGGACTCCGGTCTTGAAAATGAACAAGTAAAAAGCTATGATGTTCACCGTAATTGAAGCTGTCAATTCTGGTTGAGTATCTTCACAAAATTAATCCTTTTTTCCTCCTCCCACAATCCCCCTTTTCCGCTTTTTTGCAACGAAAGGCCGTTTTCTTGCAACAAGTCAGCCATTTTCATTGCCAAAAGGCTATTTTTTCTTTCTCAAAGCATACTCGCCATTCTATATTTATCCCCTTTTTAGTGTGCTGTTTAGATATTTTTACGTAAATTTGCAATTACAAAAACGTATCTGTCGTTTTTTTGCCTCAGAAATTAATCATCTTTTGATTGACATCATCTAAAATAAAGACCATACTCTACAACCCGACATTCATCTTCCGCTGATGACAACCTGCCTGCACAAACTCCGGACACTAAGCTTCCTGACTGCCGCATTCGCCACTTGCTGCATCCTCCTGACAGCATGTGGCGACAAATCCGCTGACAAATCCCCGCGCGGAGAACTCAAAGGAGAAGTCTCCTCATTCATTTTCGACGGACAACTCGCAAAAGCCGACTCCCTGCTCCACGACAGACTTAAAAACGCTCCCGACAGCGACTCCTACTACGAAGCCCTGAGCATCGCCACATCCCTCGACTACTACAGCGCACGCATCGACAGCCTCGACGCGAAGGCTGAAAGAGTGATGCGCTACGTGGCGTCGAAGCCCGAATCGCAACGCCGCTCCGTATTTCTCTTCGACGCCATCCAAGCCAAGGCCGCTTCATTCAGTCAATACCGTTTCGACCCTGATTCCTCACTCCTGTATCTGAAAAAGGGGATTGATTGCGCACGGGGAATCGACGACAAAGAATCGCTGCTGATGGCCTACTCCAATATGGCCGACGCCATGAAGAATATAGGGAAGTTCGACCAATCTATGGAATTCTACATGCTCGCAAACTCTCTGGCAGACTCCATCGCGACCGACAACAACAACCGGCTCGCGATATACATGGGAATCGCTTCCGACTACACCGCAATGCGGGATTTCGACAACAGCCGCATCTGGTGGGACCGCGCTGCCCAACTCATGCCCTACATGGGATTCAACGAACGATTCCAATACTACAACAACCGAGGCAACGACTACTTCTACGGCAAGGACTACGCCGGCGCGCTGAAGGTGTATCTCGCGCTCGATTCCATGCTCGACGAGAAGCCTGAATATTCTTGGGAAAAACATTTCTGCGATGCCAACCTTTCCGACGTCTATCTCAAACTCGGCATGAACGACAAGGCCGCACCGCTTATAGAGGAGAACATCGATTTCTTCTCCAACGTGCAGCCCAACGACTACGCCGCCACCCACGTGAAGACCCAGAAAATCGACTGGCTCCTATCCACGGGCAAAACCGCAGAGGCGCTTCGTATGCTCGCCGACAATCCCCTTCTTCCCTCTACCCGCCCGGAGCAACATTCGCTTCGCCACGACCTCGAAAGGCGGCTTTTTGCCCGCGTCGGCGACTGGAAACGGGCATACGAGGCTCTGGATTCATATCATGCCCTCGAAGACTCCATCCGAAACGCCCAAATCAAAATGAGCGCGGAGGCCGCCCTGCTGACGTATCAACACGACGCCAAACTGAATAACCTGCGCAACGAGGCGGAGGAATACAACGACAAACTCGTCTTCAGCTACACCATCATCGTCCTCGCTGCTATTCTGCTTGCGCTTCTCGTGGCCGTGATTATCCTTTTGAGAAGGATGTCGCGCGACAGGGAGGAGAGGATGGTCAGGAAGATTCTCGATCTGAGGATGAAGAGCATCAGAAACCGCATCACACCGCATTTCATCTACAATATCCTCAACAACGAGATTTTAGCCAACCATATCGCCCCCGGCACAGGCGCTTCGCGCCTTATCCATCTGCTGAGGCAACAGCAGATGATGTCCGACCATCTGACCGATTCCCTCTCAGATGAGCTTGACTTCATCGACAATTTCGTGGCATTGAAAAGCGACTCGCAGACCGGCCCGGTGGAATACGTTAAGAAAATCGACCCCGAAATCAATCCCGACGACGTGACGCTCCCTTCGATGTCGCTCCAGATTTTCGTGGAAAACGCTTTCAAGCACGGATTCGCATCGCTTCCTCCCGACGCTAGGAGGATTCTTGAAATCAGGGTGCGTCGCGACAGGGAGGACATTGTCATGGAGGTCTGCAACAATGCCGCCCCGGGGATAAAGCCGGATTCTGAATCCACCCGTCAGGGATTGAAGATCATATCGGGCACTCTCCAGATTCTCAACGAGAAGAAGCGGCGGAAAATCCGGTTCAGCCTCGACGACTGGACCGACAATCCCGAGAAAGCAGGCAAAATGGCCTCCCTCTCCATTCCCAATGATTTCGTTTACCCCCCCCCAATTTATACAATTAATTGATAATTAATACATTACAGTCATAGTCCAAGTTTTGGCCGGCTTAGGCCCCACTACACTTAATCAAGACATCCCACTGCCATGCAAAATGATAGAAAAGAGATAAAAGACTTGACAATCGCCATCGTCGACGATGACCCCAATGCGATAAAAGCACTTGCCGACGTGCTGAACAGGAATTTCGGAATCACGGTGGCAGCGTCAGCCACGTCGGCGCAATCGGCTATCGAGATAACGGGCAAATCAAAGCCCGACATACTTTTTCTCGACATCCAGCTCAACGACGAATCAGCAATCGACAGCCTCGCTGCACTAAAGGAGGCATCGCCCGACACTAAAATCGTGTTCTACACGGCTTATCAGAAATACATGATCAGCGCCATAAGGACACATGCCTTCGACTTCCTGCTAAAACCCGTGGACAATGAGGAGCTTTCGATTATCCTTCATCGCTACCTCGCCTCTGTCAAAACCGCGACTGCCATACAATCCCGTAGCGCCGTGGCAGCACCGATCCCGGAAAAGAAGGCCCTCTCAATCATCACCGTGACCAACGACCGGCTCATCGTCAATGTCTGCGACATCGTATATTTCAAATACCATAGCGAGCGGAAATTATGGGAAGTAGTGCTCAACGATTTCCGCCATCATATCCTGCGCCGCCAGACCACCTCGGAATCGATCCTCTCGCGTTTCCCGGAGTTTGTCAGGACCCACAAATCGTTCATCGTCAACGTCTCCTACATCTCGATGATCTCCTCCGACAGATGCGTGCTTCTCCCCCCGTTCGACAACTCCTCCGACATAAAAATCTCCAAAATCTACCGCAAAGACCTCCTCGACCGCTTCTACGACATCTGACCCCACCCCCACGTCAGAGAAAAATCACCCCATTGGGTGCTGTAAAATCGGATTGCAGTGGATGCGAAGGCCCGAACGGAGTGACCGTCCGGACCTTCGCATAATCGCATGATGCACAATACGCTACGAAAGGATTGAGCAAATATTTAGATTGCTTTCTCATAATTGCTCTTTTTTCAGGAAGGAACGTAAGTGTAGATGATGGATTCCATCGAGATTGGATTCCGATTGAAACGGATCCATCGACACTACGTATTTAGGATAATTATTCCTAATCTCCTTCAGATTGCCAAATTCCCTTTTGATGGTTGAATCATCACTAAGAAGATATGTAGCCTGAATATACACAGTATCATCGCCTTTGTTGGCTACGAAATCTACCTCTCCGTTGCGTAGGCAACCAACATAGACAGTGTAGCCCAGACGATCCTACTTATTTGTTTCATAAGCTATACATACAATTTCCCACAAAGACAATAATTTTAGAAGATATATCTTCTAAAAATTACAAAAAATTCACTTTTTGAAAATATATCTTCAAAATCGACTAAAAGACAGTGGCAAATATTAGAGCAAAGGATTATCGAGTTAAGGAGCGCTAAGAAAACTCCCCATATTCCTTAAGGAATCTGCTTTACATACATGCGGAGGCCCGGGCGGGAAATTCCGTCCGGGCCTTTTACCTAAAATCTTTTTTACCTGTAGGAGCCGCTTTAATCACGGGAATTTTTTCGGCAGGCAATTGCCTTGCCGCGGCGGCTCTGTCATCTGGAGATTTGCGTCATTTTTTTGCTTCGTATTCAAATGGGACGGTCTGACGGATGTCGGTTGACGACGCTCCTATCAGGGCCTTGAACTTGCCCGGCTCCGCCACCCATTGATGCGCCTTGTCGTCGAAATATTTCAAGGCATCAGGCTTGATTTCGAATCTGACAACCTTTGTCTCTCCGGGAGCCAATGCCACCTTGTCGAAGCCCTTAAGCTCCTTCACGGGACGCAGCACGGAGGATTTCAAATCCGATATGTAAAGCTCCACGACCTCACTTCCCTGACGGTCGCCCTTGTTGGTGACCGGCACGTCAATAGAGATTGTCCCGTCGGCATCCATCTTCGTGGAGCTGACCGTCGGTTTGCCATATTCAAAGGTCGTGTAGCTCAGGCCGTGGCCGAAGGGGAAGAGAGCCGGAATCTTCTTGGTGTCGTGCCAACGATAGCCCACGAGGATATCCTCCTTGTACTTCTGCACCGGGTTGTTGCCCCAGCCCTGACGGGTGTCGCCGCCGCCCATCTCTATTCCGGGATATGATTCCTCCCCAAACGACATGGCTGCGTTGTCGGTCAGGCGGACAGGAATGGAATACGGGAGCTTGCCGGATGGATTCACTTTGCCGGAAATCGCGTCTGCAACGCTTGCGCCGCCCATCGTACCAAGATATGAGATATGGAGAATCGCGGGTATATCCTTCACCCAAGGCATCTCGTAGGCATTTCCCGTCATGTTGGCCACGATCAGATTAGGGTTGGCAGCCGCAAGAGCCTCTATCAACTCATTCTGCATGAACGGAAGCTCATACTCGCGGCGGTCGGTGCTTTCGCAATCCTGCCACGCGTTCTTATTGAGTCCGCCGATGAAAATCACGGCGTCGGCATCCTTGGCCATCCTGACAGCCTCGGCTCTCAAGGCCTCCTGCTCCGAGGCGGGGATGGTGTCTTCCCTCTCATACATCGAGCGTCCGGCCTTGTAGCCCTGCGCGAATTTCACGCCCGGACCGTAGACCGCCTTGATAGCCTCCAAAGGCGACACATAATCCTTCACCTTCAACTCCGAGGAACCTCCGCCGTCGGTCAGCTTGCGCACAGCGTTGTCTCCCACTACGAGGATGTTCTTGTATTTCGCGGGGTCGAGAGGAAGTATGCCCGAATTCTTGAGCAGGACGATGGATTCGTCGCCTATTTTCTTGGCGGCGGCATAATGTTCCGGAGTGGTCAGCGAGCCGAACGGCTTCTTGGTGTTCATGGCCGTGCGGAAAATCAGCCGTAGGATGTTGCGGGCCTTGTCGTCGATTGTGCTCATCGGCACCTCCCCACTTTTCAGCATCTTCAGATAGGGATCGGCGAGATAGTAGTCGTTGTAGCCGAAATCGCTCTCCGAGGTCAGACCGTTGGTGTAGGAACCCATCTCTATGTCCAGACCGTTGAGAGCGGCCTCCTTCGTGTCGTGGGCGCCGCCCCAGTCGGTGATCACGACTCCGTCGAATCCCCATTCATCGCGCAGGATGTCCTGGAGCAGACGCTTGTTGTGGCAGGCGTGCTGACCTTGATAGCGGTTGTAGGAGCCCATTATGCTCCACACCTTGCCATCCTCCACGGCCTTCTTGAAGGCCGGAAGATATATCTCATAGAGCGCACGGTCGCTGACTTCGACGTCAACAGTGCCGCGCCATTTCTCCTGATTGTTGAGGGCATAATGCTTCACGCAGGCAGCCACGCCGTTCTTCTGCATCTCCTGAATGTAGGGCACCACCATCTCTCCGGCCAGGAAAGGGTCCTCCCCCATGTATTCGAAGTTGCGGCCATTGATGGGCGTGCGGTAGATGTTGACACCCGGGCCGAGCATCACGTCTTTCTCGCGGTAGCGGGCTTCCTCTCCGAGGCTTTTCCCGTAGAGGGCCGACATCTCCGGATTCCAGGTGGCGGCAAGGGCAGTCAGGGCCGGGAAAGCCGTGACGGAGTCGTTGGTCCAGTTGGAGTGTCCCCAGTCGTTCCAGTTAATCTCCATCCTGACGCCGTGGGGGCCGTCGCTCATCCAAAGCTCGGGGATGCCCAGCCGCGGCACACCCGCGCTTGAGAACTTGCTCTGGGCGTGGCAAAGGGCCACTTTCTCCTCAAGGGTCATCCTCTTGAGCGCATCCTCCACCCTCTGCTCCAGCTGTGCGTCTTCATTCTGGTAAGTAGGTTTCTCCGCCAAGGCGGGATATGCCGTCGCTGTGAGCGCGACGGTCAAAATTAAAGATCTAATATTCATTTTGATGTTATTGTAAAGTTTGATTCCTTAAGTCCGGGAGAGGAGGCACTGACTTTGATATCGCCGCTCTTTCCGTCGTTTTGCACAATCAGCAAGGCTTTCCCATAGAAAGCCTTGCGATTATCGGCCTTGAAAGGCTCAAGCGAGATCGGCGAACCATTGTCGACCCCGGCGTTGAAGCCGGGTCCCTCCACCTTAAATTCCACAAGATTCTCGGCCCACGGGCAGAGATTGCCATCCTTGTCGACTATCTCTACTGAGATGTAGCTGAGGTCGGTGCCGTCGGCGGCTATCTCCTTGCGGTCGGGGGTCAGACGGATGGCATAAGGCTCGGAGGCGGTGCGGACAGTGTCGCGCATTACTTCCTTCCCGCCTTTGCGGCTGACGGCCACAAGCTCACCCGGCCGAAACGGCAGACGCCACCATACGTGGTAGCTCTTTCCGTCAGGCTTCCTGACACCCTGCGACTCACCGTTGAGGAAAAGCTCCACCTCGTCGGCATTGTTGAAATAAGCCCAGACATCCACGTCCTGACCCTCTTTCCAATTCCAATGGGGAAGAAGATGAAGCACGTTCTTCTCCGGCATCCAGCGGTTCTGATACATGTAGTAGGAATCCTTCGGGAACCCTGCAAGGTCCACTATCCCGAAATATGAACTTCTCGCCGGCCAGCCGAAAGGCGTGGGCTCTCCGAGATAATCGAAGCCGGTCCAGACGAACTGTCCCATGATGAAATCATTGTCCTCCACGAGACGCATCGTCCCCTCATGGGAGTTGCCCCAGGGCACGTGGCAATTGTCGTAGCTTGAGCAGGAGAACGACGGATCTTCAAACGGTATGTCCCAGCGCTTCGGCCAGACATACATGCTGTCGGAGGGCATACGGTAGTAGCCTCTGGTCTGGAGCGCGGAGACACTCTCGGTGACGACAAACGGCTTTCCGGGGAAATTCTTGGGAACGTCCTTAAACCAGTCGTCGTGGTAGTTGAATCCGATTATGTCGAGGGCGCCCGAGCGGAAGAGGTGGTTGCCCGGATCGGGTTCGTTGCATCCGGCCGTGACGGGGCGCGTGGGATCCAGCTCCCGGGTCATGTCGGCGAGCTTCTTTGTCAGCAGGGAATTGACCGAAAGGGAGTCGCCTTCGGAGGCGAGCATATCCTTTTCGTGTCCGAAGTTAAGGATGAGGTTGGCCTGTTGGAGAGAGAGCGTGTCGGCCTTGGCGTCGCTCCATTGCTCAAGCACCTCGTTGCCGATGCTCCATATGATGACGGAGGGATGGTTGCGGTCGCGCACCACGAGGTCGCGCAGGTCTTTCTCATGCCATTCGGGGAAATAACGGGCATAGTCGTGGGCGGTCTTCTTCTTGCGCCACATGTCGAATGTCTCGTTCATCACGAGCAGGCCGAGCGAGTCGCAAAGTTCGAGCAGTTCGGGAGCGGGGGGATTGTGGGTGGAGCGAATGGCGTTAGCCCCCATTTCCTGCATGATTTTCAGCTGGCGGGCGATGGCAGCCTTGTTGACCACCGCACCCAGTGCTCCGGCGTCGTGATGGAGACAGACTCCGTTGAGCTTCATCCTCTCGCCGTTGAGCGAAAAGCCCTTCTGCGCGTCAAAAGAGAGATAGCGGAATCCGGTCTTCGTGGTGAGTTCGTCGATAGTTTCTCCGTCGGCCTCAATGCGGCTGACCACCTTATAACGGACAGGGTCTTTGACCGACCACAGCCGTGGATTGACGAACGCCATTGGCTGCTCCACCGTCAGGCTGCCTTTTCCTTTCAGTCGAAGGGGGGACGTGGCGGTGGCCACGACAAGGCCATCTGGGCTGACAATATCCGTTGTCAGCGTCGCCTTCTTTCCTTTCTTTCCTGTATTGTCGATGTCGGTGATGACCGTGAGGTCTACCTTGGAGTCGGTCACCTTGTCCTGACGCACGAATGTACCCCAAAGGGCGATATGGAGAGGATCGAGCACACGCAGCCAGACGTTGCGGTAGATTCCGCAACCGCTGTACCAGCGGGAATTCGGCTGCTCGGCATTGTCGACCCTTACGGCCACGACGTTGCGGCCGGGATGCAGCCAGGGAGTGAGGTCGTAGCTGAATGAGGCGTAGCCATACGGGCGCGTGCCCAGTTCATGGCCGTTGATATAGACGGTGGCATTCATGTAGGCGCCGTCGAAGTCGATATAGACATCCTTCCCTTTCCAGGATGCGGGCACGTCGAACGTCTTGCGATACCAGCCCACGCCGCCGGGGAGAGCCCCTCCGCCGGTGCCCGACGGATTGTCTTTGCTGAATTTCCCCTCTATCGCCCAGTCGTGGGGAAGGGAGAGGCTCCGCCAGGAGGAGTCGTCGTAGCCGGGCGCGGACATCGCCGGAGAATCCGACAGCGAGAAACGCCATCCCTTGTTGAAGGAGACCTCACGACTGTCGGTCCTCGCCAACGCCGGGAGGGCGAGGGCAAGGACTGACATGAGCATGAAGAATTGTTTTATTTTTTTAATCATTTTGATTCGGTGTGTATCCGGAGATGAATGAAGTTTTTGCGATCCGGTGCTGAATATTTAGTGTTTGGATCTACCACACTGTCAGAGCTTCACCTGGAGCTTCTTGCCTGAATAGGCCACTTCCTGACCCTTCACTTCGCGGGAATAGCCTACGGGATTCTCGGCGGAGACAAGCACGACGTTGAATTTGCGGCTCTTCAGCATTCCGGGGAACTCCCCTTTGCGGTCGCCGATTGTCAGGGTGCGCGTCGCGTTGTCGTAGCTGACGGGAATCATCGCATACTGTCCCTTCTCGTAGTTGTAGTTGAGATTCTCATCCTCGTAGATGGTGAATTCCCCGTTCTGCCCGGCATAGACGTAGAGGTTGATCACGTCGGCGGGTTTCTCGTCGCTGTATTGCATGGCCGGGCCGAAAGGCACGATGGCTCCGCTGCGCACGTAGAGGGGAAGCTGCTCGTAGGGAGCGTTCATCTTCAGGGTCTGGCCTCCGTCGGAAACGACCTTGCCGGTATAGAAGTCATACCATGTCGCGCCTTTGGGGAAGTAGACCTCGCGTGAGCGTGCGCCGTAGGTATAGACGGGAGCCACAAGGAACGCCGGGCCGAACATATATTCATCCTGCACGTTGTAGGTGGCCTTGTCGGCGGTGAAATCCATCACGACAGGACGCATCACTGTGTAGTCGTCGAAATATGTCATGCCGGCCATGGAGTAGATGTAAGGCATGAGGTCGTAGCGCAGGTTGGTGTAGTAGACCACCGACTTGTAGGCCGGATGGTTCTCCGGGGCGATGTTGAATATTTCGCGGTAGGGCCATTGTCCGTGTGCACGGAAGAGCGGGGAGAAAGCCCCGAACTGATACCAGCGCGTGTTCAGTTCGCGCCATTCCTTCATGTCGGCGTTCTCGGCGCCAGTCTTGAGGTTTTCGGCGGCAGCCTTCACGTAGCGGTCTTCCACGCAGAAACCGCCGATATCCATCGTCCACCAGGGCACCCCGCTCATGGAGAAGTTGAGTCCGGCGGAAATCTGGGCTTTCATGTCCTCCCAGCGGGTGGCGATGTCGCCGCTCCAGGTGGCCGTGGAGTAACGCTGCTGTCCGGCGAATCCTGAGCGGGTCAGCAGGAAGACGCGCTTGTCGTGGTTCTCTCCGCGCTGGCCGTTGTAGATGGCGTCGGCGTTCTCAAGGGCATAAGCGTTGAAATATTTCGTCGAGGGGCCGAGGGCTGTCGGGGTGATGAGGTCCTTGCGGTATTGTATGTCGGTGCAGTCGCGGACGTTGGGTTCGGAAGCGTCCATCCACCATGCGTCGATACCGAGGGGCATGTAGTGGTCGTTGATTTGGTTCCAGAAAAGCTTGCGGGCTTCGGGGTCGTAGGCGTCGTAGAAGGAGCTGAGATAGCCGGGGCCCACCCAGTCGCGGATGCTGTCTTGCACGGGGAGCTTATACATCCAGCCCTTCTCGTCGAATTCCTTGTAGTGTTCGGTCGTGGTGTAGAACTTTGGCCATACGGAGATCATGACACGGCCGTGCATGTCGTGGATGGAGTCCACCATCCCTTTGGGGTCGGGGAAACGTGCGCGGTCGAACTCATGGCTTCCCCATGAATCCTCCTTCCAGTGGAGCCAGTCGATGACGATGTTGTCGATGGGGATATTACGCTTGCGGAACTCTGCGAGGGTGGAGAGCACCTCCTCCTGAGTGTTGTATTTCTCGCGGCTTTGCCAGTAGCCCATAGCCCATTTAGGCATGATGGGGGCCTTTCCGGTCAGCTCGCGGTAGCCTTTGATGACGTCGTCCATGTCGTCGCCATAGATGAAATAGTAGTCGATGCCGTCTTGCATCTCGCCCCACCAGCTCATGTCGAGCTGTTCCTTCGGGTCACGGGGATCGTAGGCGCGGAGTCCGCAATAAGCCACGGAGCCGTTGGGTTCCCACTCAATCTTCAGGGGGACACGCTGTCCGGCCTCAAGATTATAGGAGAATTTGTAGCTGTTGGGGTTCCAGGCCGTGCGCCAGCGTTCGGGCACCACCTCCTCGCCGTTGATAAGGATGCGCATGTAGCCGGAATAATACATTATGAACTTGTATTCGCCCGTCTTGTCAGCCTCGATTTCTCCTTCATAGGTCACGTGGCTTCCGGCGAAATTGAAATCCTTGGGAAGGTTGACCACGTGGGCGAGGTCGCCACGGATAAGGTGCTCGAAATAGATGGAGTCTTCGCGCTGCACGAGGGTTGTAGCGGATTTGTCAGCGGGGACGTAGGTGCCGGTCAGGGCGCCCTCCTTCCCCTCTTTGTCATAAAGCTTGAATACGCCGCCGAGCTGCTTGTAGTTCTCGGGATTTCCCCAACGGCAAAGGGAATAGCTATCCCAGAGGATGCCATAGTTGTTGGTGGAGACTACGAAGGGGACGGAGACTTTGGTGTTGTATTGGAAAAGCTCCTCGTTCTTCCCTTTATAGTTGAATTCATCGCTCTGGTGCTGGCCGAGGCCGTAGATGCCCTCTTCGTCGTCGAGGCTCTCGAAGACCTGGCGCACGGTGTAGCCTTTCGTGCCCTCCACCTCTATGGGGGAGAATTCGCGGCCACCCTCAGCCTCTTTCACGATGAGTCGGCCTGTCTTGTCGTAGAAATTGACGTCGCCGGAAGCGAGGGAGACTGTGGCCTTGATCTGAGAAGTCACGACCGAAACGGTGGAATCGGTCTCCTCCACGTCGAAGCTCACCTTCCCTTGGTAGGGAAGCACCACGAGGCTGGTATCTTGTGAGAATTCATTGTCAGGGGTGGCGGAGACGCGGATGATTTTGTCGCCAAACACCTGAAGGCGCACTTTGCGGACGTCCGTGTCCTGTTGTTGCGCTACGTTCACCGTGATGCCGGTGTCATTCTTCTGGTACTTGCTCGAGCCGCAGGCTGTCAGCACGGCGGCGAGCAGGAAGGTCGGGATTGAGTGTAGTCTCATATTGTTAATGGTAGTTTTTTAATTCTGTTTTTTGGGGTTTGACAGGTGTGTAGGGGATGTAGTTTTTCATTTTCCGGAGAGAGGACGGCACGATCGGAAAATTTTCGTTTCGGCAGGCCGCAAGCGCAAGTGGCTTCTGAATGCAAAATTACTATAAATAGAGGCGCGCCACGTGCATTATCCGTTGTAGCAGTCGGCGAAATATGTTTACACACATTCAAGAATGTTAACGAAAGGGGTATGATTTGTTATTTCGCGCCCCCAGACAGGCTATATTCTGCCAATTAGCTCTTAAGCAAGTGTTCAGATTATTCCTATACATGTCTTATCCAATCTGAGCGCTGGATTTCAACCCGTGATTCAGTTATGATGGAACCCCATCACGCCATCATCCCAAGTCGAAATCCCGTCCCTCATATTGACAATCCATGTATAGGAATAATCTGAACACTTACTTATTTCATTTGGAGAATCCGAACACCTACTAACAAAAAAAAGGCTATTCAAACTGCCGGTAAGACAGTTTGAATAGCCTTTTTCTTTGGAGTTTCTTTTATCATTGCGGCCTACCGCAATGACAGCCATCCGTGGAAGTGCCGCCTGATCGTTATGACGGCTAACAGATTACTTGGGATTCGGAATGCTTGTTTGGACTGAGCGTGGACTCGTGGGTTCAAACCACGGGGAACCACGAGATCAACCAGTTCGTATGTTTGCAGCGTCAAACGTACGAAACTAAAAAAACTTTCGCCATAGGCTAAAAGTTTTATAGTTA
>VSPO01000099.1 GCA_009775375.1 Muribaculaceae bacterium
TTTTCTCCTTCAACACTCTGATTGAGGGTTTGTTATGCCTAATAACATTATTTCGCACTAATTTTTAGACAATCTCTCAGAATGCGTAACTGATGCGGCATTCATATCTCTAAGTTTTTGCACAAAATTAAGGCATAAATATGATATATGCAAACCGGAGTATAGAAAAATGGACTCAAAATCAGAGCCTGTCTTTAGTTGAGCGATTTGCGTAGTTCTGACGGGGTGGCACCAAAATGTTTGTTCACGTATCTTGTCAGATATGACACTGACGAGAATCTGAGCCTGTCTGCTATCTCTGTGAAGGATATATCTTTTTGTATCAGCAACTGTGTGATCTCCTTTATCACAAAGCGGTCAATCCAATATGTGGCCGTACGCTTGCTGAACATGGTGCTGATTTCAGAAAGATAGTGGGGTGTCACACACAGTTCCGACGCATAGTAGCCGACAGTCCTGTCTTTTTTGTAATCGCCCTCGACAAGCATACTGATGAATTTACGCATCAGGGCAGCCGGATGGGTGTTTGATATAATCCCTGTGTTGTTTCTTGCATGGATGTCGTATAGATCAAGTATATGAGCTTTGAGCATGGCACGCAGCATCTCTTCGTAGAACAGATGTCCGCTATTCATGCTGCGCTCTTCAAGACGCTTCATGTCAACGAAACATTTCCGGAAGTCGGCTTCATCAAGGCGGATTACCGGATTCTGAAACAATGACAAGTATCCGATTATGCCATAGTCATTTTCTATCGTGCATTTTGCCGCGATGGATTCCTTGAAACTCATTATTATCAAACGACAGTCGTCGCTCTGCATGAAGTCGGCAACCAGTATTCCGGGAGTAAGGATCACATAGTCTCCTCGGGATACATTGTATCGTGTTCTTTGGGTGGGAAACCCCATATTGCCGTCAACACAGAGTATATGCACCACATTGTCGGGATGCGACAAAAGGTCGTATTCCGACATTGTATGAGCAAAAATCAGTGATTCAGATTCCATGTGATTTTGTATTCGATGCACAAAATTAGCAAAAAACCACGATTTGTGAAAATTTTCCCACGATTGTCATAACGCTCAATCTCCCGTGCCGCAGTAATTTTGCATCAGAAAAACAAAAATGAGAATTACTGATATGAAACAAGTAAGACTGAACAACGGCGTCATGTTAGTTTCACCAACCGCTACGGCATCCGCCTGGTCGGCGACCTCTATACGCCCCGCGACCTGTCGGGCAGGCTCGCGGCCATCGCCGTCTGCGGCCCCTATGGAGCGGTCAAGGAGCAGTCATCGGGTCTGTATGCCCAGATTCTTGCCGAGCGTGGCTTTGTCACACTTGCTTTTGACCCGTCATACAGCGGCGAAAGCGGAGGTCAGCCTCGCTATATCTCATCCGGCGAGATATATACCGATGATTACAGCGCAGCGGTTGACTACCTCATGCTTCAACCCGAAGTTGACATGAACCGCATCGGAATCCTTAGTATATGCGGATTCGGCCAGATATGCGTCAACGCAGCCGTACAGGACACACGCATCAAGGCCACCGTATCATCCACCATGGGTGCCTTCGACCCCTATGACAAAGAGCAGAGATACGAGCTGCGCCGACAGCTTAACGAACTGCGCACGGCAGACCTTCTTGCCGGGCGTGTCAACGAGCGTAGTGGCGGAGTTCCTACAAATCTCCCGGACGATGCCGAGCAATTCTGGAAAGACTACCGGGATTATTACAAGACATCGCGCGGATATCATCCCCGTTCGACAAACTCCAACGGCGGGTGGGAAAAGATTGCCGACCTGCCCTTCCTCACCAATTCGCTCCTCGATCACGCTGATGAGATTCACTCAGCCGTACTCATTATTCACGGTGATAAAGCTTACTCCCTCCCAGCATCAAAGGCGGCATACGCCAAGCTGACCGGAGACAACAAGGAGCTTATGATAATCCCCGGCGCGAGCCACACCGACCTCTACGACAATCTCGACAAGATTCCCTTTGATCGGATTGTGGAATTCTATCGAGCCTACCTTATATAACAAATCGGCACAAAAAACTTGACCATAAGTTTGGCGTTAGACTTTGCCAACCTATGGTCAAGTTTCATTTGTTTGTTCTGGTGGATTATTTGCTCAGTTTGCTATATTCATTGTCTGATACAGATTTGAGCCATTCGGTCGAAGTGTTCTCGCCGGGCACCTCAAATGCGAGGTGGGCAAACCATGAGTCTTTGGCCGCTCCGTGCCAGTGCTTGGTGTTGGCGTGTATGTGAATTACTGTGCCGGGAAGAATCTCCACGGCGCATTTGCCTTCCTCCTGATTCCTTCCGCGTCCGGCAACGCCCACAAGCATCTGACCTCCGCCTTTCCCTGCCTTGTGGATATGCCAGTTGTTGCGGCATCCTGGAACGAAAGTGACGTTGAAGAACGGTATCTACTCAGTGGAGATCGGCGCGAGATAGCTGTTGCCTGTAAAATATTCGGCGTAAGCGGTGTTAGGCTCCCCGATAGGGAAAATCATCTCCTGCTGGAAACGTTCCTTCTCCGTGTCGACATCTGTCGGGTCGGCCCACACCTCTTTAGCAATTCGGAAACCGGCCCATGCATTGGGCCATCCTGCGTAGAATGCGACCTGAGTGAGAAGGGCGGCTATTTCCTTGCGTGTGATGCCATGTTTTTTCCCCATTTCAAGGTGTGAACGGAAAGAGGAATCTATCATCCCTTTGCCGAGAAGAATGGATATAGTGACCATACTGTGGTCGTGGAGAGAGAGAGCGTTGAATCGTTCCATACAGCTTCTCCGAACAAAATGCCATCGTTCAGCTCCGCGAATTTGGGAGCGAAATCTCCTAAAGCCGAGCGACCTGCTGTCTGAGTTATTTTTTTGAGCCATAATTACATGACTGAATGCAGCCAAAAAGAACGTGGCTAATAATAGTTTTCTCATTTCAGATACTCATCGAAGAACTTCTCTATCTCGTTGAAAGGAATTATCTTCGTTTGATCGTAGAGGTCGGTATGGCTTGCGCCGGGAATCACCATGAAGAGCTTGTTGTTATCCTTACCCGGGGTGACGGTCAGTTTCTTGTAGGCATCGCTGCCGAAATAGAACGAATGGGCTTTCTCTCCATGAAGAATCATTACGGCGTTCTCAATCTCTCCGGCGCGGCTCATAAGCGGGAAATTGATCCAGGGGATAGGAGATGTCGCGTTGCGACCGCCATTGGAATTCAGGGAACGGGGATGATAACCACGCTTCGTCTTATAGTAATCGTAGTAGTCGCGCAGAAATTTCGGAGCGTCTTCCGGAAGAACATCAGGCACACCGCCGCCAAGTTTAGGAGTTCCGTTGCGGTAGTCCTCAGTACGTTGTGCGGCAAGCTTTTCGCGAAGCGAGTTACGCGCCTCTGCGCTATCGTCGACATCGAAATAACCGTTTGCATTAACACGGCTCATGTCATACATCGTGGAAGCAAGAGTGGCCTTGATACGCGAGTCGGAAGCTGCGGCGTTGACAGCGAGTCCGCCCCAGCCACAGATACCGATTATTCCGATTTTATCTGGCTCAACAGTGGGATTGGCGGCAAGGAAATCCACGGCTGCGCTGAAATCCTCGGTATTGATATCGGGTGATGTCATATAGCGAGGTGCTCCCCCGCTCTCACCGGTAAATGAGGGGTCGAATGCGATGGTGAGGAATCCGCACTCGGCCATTGTTTGAGCGTATATACCTGCGCATTGCTCCTTTACAGCTCCAAACGGTCCGCACACGGCTATTGCCGGCAGTTTGCCTGTCGCGTCCTTGGGCTTGTACATATCGGCGGCAAGTGTTATGCCGTAACGATTGACGAAGGTGACCTTGCTGTGGTCAACTTTGTCGCTTTTGGGAAATGTTTTGTCCCATTCATTCGTCATTTTCAATTCTTCCATATTTTTGTTTGCGTTTGCTGTAATCCGTCCGCTCAGCGACAATGTCGCCAATGCGAATACAATAAGTCTCGTTCTCATGATGCAAAATTACACCTGATTATTCAACAAATAAACCCCCGTTTAAGGTTGTTATAACCAATTTTCACGATAAATTGTGAATATCCACAAAATAGGTTACTTTTACCCGAATCCGGATTTTCAAACCACTCTGATTGTGTGTAACTTTGCACTTGAAATCAAACAACTATGGCAAACGAGGTAAAAATAGACAGCATACAGACGCTCAACGACTATTATGGTTTTGAGCATCTGAACCCCATGATTACCGTGGGGCATTACAAAGGCAATCCCGAACCTGGCGAGACAACCTACCATTTCGGGGTTTATGCCTTATATATAAAGGAGACCAAGGGATGCCGACTTAACTACGGTCTGACGCAATACGATTTCGACGAGATGACGGTCACATCGTTTGCTCCCGGACAGAAAGTGACATCAGTCGTGGAAGCCGGAATAGAGCAGCCCCGTTGGACAGTCCTCGCGTTTCATCCTGACTTTCTCGCAAGAACGGAACTGGGGCGTAAAATGTCGGCATACGGATATTTCTCTTATAACAGCAGCGAGGCTCTGCATCTCTCCAAGGATGAGGTCGAATTGTTGGGCGCGGTGCTCTCTCTTATCGAAAAGGAGATGCGCCACGCTATCGACCGCCATTCTCGAACCATTATAGTGTCGCACATTGAGGTGTTTCTTGATTACTGCCTTCGGTTTTATGAACGCCAGTTCTATACACGCGAGATAATCAATACGACAATGGTCGAGAAATTCAACGCTCTGCTTGACGATTATATCAAGACCGACATACAGGAGAAAGGTCTGCCGACGGTGGCATATTTTGCCGACCGTCTCAACCTCTCAGCCGGATGTTTCGGTGAACTTATAATACGTTTTAATCATGAAACACGTAATCTTTGAGAGGGACTTGAATGGCGAGATGGTATCGCCCAACGACCCTGGATATGAAAGTGTGGCTGGGGATAAACGCGACAATCCTCCCGGGTGTCACATTGGGATATGGCTGTATCGTCGGAGCTAATTCAGTCGTGACTAAGGATGTCCCTCCTATGACGATTGTAGCCGGTAATCCTGCTCGCATAATAAAGAAAATATCGAAATGATACAATCAAATCTAAGGTCTGGTATTCGAATATTTCAATTTCCGTCTCAAATAGACGACAGAAATTTTTCAATTATGAAAATAGCATTGCCTAAATAAAAAAACAACTTCATTTGCGTAAAAAGTTTAAACAACTTCAATCGATTATGATCAAACGAATAGTAATGTCTTTGACGTTATGCCTAACTCTTGCAACAGGTATAGCCAAGATCTCCACAGATCCTGCAAAGGTCTATTTTACTTCGGAGATATCTCCCGAATCACTGCTCTCCATTTTCAGATCTCTCGGAGTGAAACCTGAGGGAAAAGTAGCCGTAAAAATAAGCACAGGAGAATCGGCACAGAGCAACCAGCTGAGGCCGGAGCTAATCGAGAATCTTGTAGAAGATGTAAAAGGCACTCTGGTTGAATGTAACACTGCATACGGAGGCAACAGATCAAACACGTCCGACCATCGGCGTGCCATTGAAGAGAGAGGCTATGGCAAGATTGCCTCTGTCGATATCATGGACGAGGAAGGAAGCATCTTGCTGCCCATGCGTGATACAACATACTTTAAGGATAATCTTGTCGGGAGCCATCTTGCCAATTATGACTTCATGATTAATCTCGCCCATTTCAAAGGACATCAGATGGGCGGCTTCGGAGGCGTGCTCAAAAATCAAAGTATAGGGGTAGCCTCTGCGGATGGTAAAGCCCGCATTCATACGGCCGGACTTTCATCAGAAGTGAAAAATACTTTTATAACGCCTCGAAACGGTCAGGACGGATTCCTTGAGTCAATGGCCGGGGCGGCGCAGTCTGTACATGATTTCTTTAAGAATCGGAAAGGGATTGTATATATAAATGTGATGAACAATATGTCGATAGATTGCGACTGCAACGGCCATCCCGAGAAACCTATGCTTAAAGACATGGGTATCGCTGCATCTCTCGACCCCGTGGCTCTTGATCAGGCATGTCTCGACATGGTGTTCAATCATACTCCCTCTGAGGGCGATGACAACCGTCCATTGGTAAAGCGTATAAATAGCCTTCACGGAACTCATACCGTGGATTATGCCGAAAAAATCGGACTTGGGACCAAGAACTATAAGATTGTAAATCTTGATAAGTGATTTATGACAGAAAAAGAGAAAATCATTTCAGGCATGATTTATGATGCCAACAACGATCCGGACTTAATTGCTGAGAGACTTGAGTGCAAGCAAATGTGCCATGAATATAATATGCTAAGTCCAAAGGATCTTCCTGCCCGCACTGAAAAAATCAAAGAAATACTCGGAGAGATCGGTAGCGATTTCTTGATTGAGCAACCATTCATGTGCGACTATGGATTCAATATCCATATTGGTGAAAATTTTTATTCCAACCACAATCTCATAATTCTCGACGCGGCTCCCGTCACGTTTGGCGACAACGTGTTTATCGCGCCAAATTGCGGATTCTACACCGCCGGACATCCGTTGGACGCAACGGAAAGAAACAAAGGCTTGGAATACGCACATCCAATTACGGTAGGCGACAACGTATGGATTGGCGGCAATGTATGCGTATTGTCCGGGGTGACGATAGGCAACAACAGCGTGATTGGGGCCGGTAGTGTCGTCGTAAAAGATATACCACCCTACTCTCTGGCTGTTGGCAATCCTTGCAAAGTAATAAAGACGGTTTCCTGACGTATTAATCTGTTTATCATCCGAAAAACGGGTCTCGTAGTTTGGCTTGTCGAAAAGCTCAAACCATGAGACCCTATATAATTCATTCAACTCTTTGAACTCATTCCTTAAAACTCATATCCTCCCTCTCTCACCAATTTCTTATCCTGATCCACATTAGAGCCGAGAGTTGTCAGCATATCTCCCACAATTCCCCCATTCATTCCTATTTTGATTGCTTTCAGTTGGGTCTCCCGGCTCAGCGACGCTCTTCCTCCCGCGAATCGCAGTGTCGTGTGAGGATGTATAAATCGGAAAATTGCGATCGTATCAAGCACATCCTCATCGCTTAATTTTTTAGAATCCTCAAGAGGCGTGCCTTTAATTGGGCATAAAATGTTAATCGGAATTGAGTGAGGTTCAATCCTGCGAAGCTCCAAGGCAAGTTCTACTCTCTGCTTTCTCGTTTCCCCCATGCCTATTATGCCTCCACTGCACACCTCCATGCCAATCTCTTTCGCAGCAAGGATTGTCTTGATTTTGTCTTCGATTGTATGTGTGGTGCACATTTCTCCGAAATAAGACGGTGCTGTCTCAAGATTGCAATGATATCGCCTGACTCCCGACTCCCAGAGCCTAAGCAATTCCTCTTTGGAAAGCAGCCCCATAGATGCGCATAAGGATATCCCTCCCTTGTCGTTAAGTTCCGCGTAATAGCTGCAGGCCTTTTCGAGTTCGCGGCCATGCATGGCGCGTCCGCTCGTGACGAGGGAAAACCGCCTCACTCCCTGACTGCGGTTAAGATCGGCTACCTTCATGCATTCCTCCCTGCTTATGAGCGGATAAGGTTCAATCTTTGTGGCATGATGGGCAGATTGGGCACACCATTTACAATTCTCCGGACATTTCCCCGAACGGGCGTTGATAATTGAACAGGAATCAAAAACAGGAAGACAAAACCTCTTTGTGATTTCAGCGGCTGATTCATATATATTTTCGCGGTTCGAGTCGAGCAAATCAGCAAGCTCGTATGCTTCTCTGGCTGAAATCTCCCCTCCTGCCAATATCCGATTTTTAAGATTCTCCAAGATTTCCATCTAAGCGTTTTTTTATAATGTTTCGGTATGCTTGAAATCGGCATGACTGCAAAGTCCCAACAAATCGTTGAAAAGCTTTCTTGCCAATGCCCAATTCTCGCTATCTACGCGATACTTCACCCGTGGAGGTTCCTCCTTGCATTTTACGAGACCCGCCTTCTTCAGTTCAGCCAGATGTTGCGAGACAGATGCTTTCGATAGGTTAAGCCTCGTATGCACGCCCCTGAAGAAGCATCCGCACTCATCGTGACATCCCTTGCACAACGAGCAGTCGCCACATCCACAGCAAGCACATTTTTCTATAAGCAGCTGCAATATGGCCACTCTTGCAGGATGGCTCAAAGCCTTGGCAAATTGGGAAAGTCTCTCATTTGGGTTGTTGATATCCATTAGCGTGAATTTGTTCGCAAATTTACGAACAATATATGGAAACTCCAAAATAAAGTATCCTCCAATCCGCAAAATCTCATTTGAAATATGAGTTCGTGGATTGGAGGCTTGACAAGTCTTATTTATCAGCGACTCTCCTTGATTTTGTCGGCTTCATAAAGGCCATCGATAATGCCGTCGGCCACTCCAATGACAGGCACTACTATCCTTTTTGCCCCTACCGTATTCGCCACAGTCAGGAAAATCTCTGCTGCCGGAATAATCACGTCTGCACGGTCTGCCTTCAGCTTAAACTTCTCCATCCTTTCTTCTACGCTTAGAGGATGCAGCATGTCATATAGACGCTGAAGTTCCTCCACCTCAAAGGAATTAGCATCCTCATCTTTGTCGCGAGCCATCTTATAGAGCTTATTGATATTGCCTCCGGAGCCGATAATGACCATTTCTTTCCCCTCCGGCTGCAACATTCTAAGCTGCTGCCGGAGTGAGTTGCATTCTTTAGGCGACACTTCACCCGTCAGCAAACGGATAGTCCCGATATTAAACGACATGGAGACCTTGAGATCACCGTCTGAAAGGAAATTGATCTCGGTGCTGCCGCCGCCGACATCTACATATAGGAAATTTCCTTTGCGGTCGCCGGTATATTCCACATGGTTGTTGTAGACTATCTTTGCCTCCTCTTCGCCGGCTATGATCTCTATCTTGATTCCGGTCTCCTCCTCAATCTCTTTTATGAGTTCCTTGCCGTTTTCTGCATCTCTCATGGCCGAGGTTGCACATGCGCGCATCTCGTCCACCCCATAGATTTTCATAAGCTGTCTGTAGGCTTTCATAAGCCTGACAAGATTTTCGGCCTTTTTCCCGGAGATTCTGTTTTTTGAAAACACATCGAAACCCAGCCGCAAGGGCACTCTCAGCAGCATAAGCTTCTCAAGCTTGTCGTCGCAGTCTCCTTTATCTCGTTTTATCAAAAGTCGGGCCGCGTTCGACCCTATGTCGATGGCCGCATATGTCTTTCCTTTCATTATTATGTCCTTTTCAATTTTTGTCTTGTTGACTGTTGATTTCAGTATAATGCTGATACAGTCTTTCTTGAGAACGAAATGGTTCGCCTGCCGATGTGGTCTGGATTTTCAACGACCCCTCTCCGTCAATGACACGGGCTTGCGTATTGTCGAGCAGGGCAAAGTCGATTGTATTAATAACATCCGCTTTTATGTCGGGATCCAGCACGGGAGTTATGACCTCCACTCGAGAATTTAGGTTTCTTGGCATCCAGTCGGCCGACCCTAAGAATACCTTTTCCTTTCCCCCTGCATGAAAGTGGAAAAGCCTGGAATGCTCAAGATATCTGTCGATTATCCCCGAGGCAATTATGTTGTCGCTTATCCCTTCCACTCCGGGCTTCAACGAACAATTCCCTCTTACGGAAAGTCTCACTTCCACTCCTGCCCTTGATGCTCTATATAGAAGAGCCACCATGTCTTCGTCAGTGATATGGTTGATTTTGATATGGACAAAAGCTCGCTTCCCTTGCAATGCCCTGTTGATTTCATACTCTATCAACTCCTTGAATTCTTCACGCATATGATTGGGCGATACAAGGAGATTGCGGTATCTCACAGGCTTGAAAGGACGCTTTATGAAAGAGAATACCTCTGCCACGTCTTTGGTAATTGCCGGATTCGCTGTCATAAGGAAATAGTCGGTGTAGACCTTGGCATTGCCTTCATGGAAATTTCCGGTGCCGACCACGGCTATGTTTTGGTCGTTTTTGAGCCCGATCAACACAAGTTTTGAATGAACTTTAAGTCCCTCTACGCCAAAGACGACGTTGACTCCGGCTTCTTGCATCTTCTTCGACCAATGGATATTGCTCGATTCGTCAAAACGGGCAAGAAGCTCCACAACCGCTGTGACCTTTTTGCCATTTCTTGCGGCGCACACCAATGCCTCAATCACTTTTGAATTCTTCGCAACCCTGTAAAGAGTCATCTTGATGCTTTTGACATCCCTGTCTACGGCGGCCTCCTGCAAGAGACGAATGACGTAGTCAAACGTATGATACGGCACGTGTATCAGGCGGTCTTTTTTCTTGACAAGCTTTAATAAGCTTCCGGTTTCTTTCAGCTCCGGCTTGACAATGGCGGGCCAAGTCGGATATTTCAGGTCACTGCGCCCCATTGTCGGGAATGACATAAAATCCTTATGGTTGTTGTATCTGCCTGAGGGTTTGACCGTGTCAAGTTTGCCGAGCTTAAGTTTCTTCATTAGATGGCCCAAAAGGGTTGCAGGCATCGTTTCGTCGTAAATGACTCTCAACGCCACGCCCATTTTGCGGCTTTTCACGGCCTTTGCGATTTTTTCCAATGGCCCTACATGCAGGTCATTGTCAATCTCCATTTCTGCATCTTTAGTAAACTTGAAGGAGTAAGCATTAAACGTGCAATCATTATGGTCAGGAAAAATCATTGGAAGGGCCATCCTGATAACGTCGTCAAGATAGATAAGGCATTTTTTCCCTTCTCTGTCCGGAAGGGGAATGAAACGCCCGCACAACGATGTCGGAAGCTCGATGAGTGCATATTCATCTTTCCCGGAAGGATGGGTTATTGCGATTGCAAGAAAAATTTTCTCGTCGTTTTCACGTGATAATTCCGACATCTTGTCGAGCCATATCGGCGATACAAATCCCGAAATGTCTTTTCGGAACATGCACTTTAGATAATGTCGTTGGTCATCAGTCAATTGATTCTCATTGAGCAGCAAAATCCCATTCTCGTCAAGAGCTTTTTCCACGGCCTTAATTGCGCCTTCATATTCAAGAGAGAATTCTTTGTCCATGTTGCCGATGCGGCCAAGCAGTTGTCCGGCTTTCTCTTTTTCCCGAGCATAGTTTTTTCCTCCCATGGTGGCGAGACGGGCAAGGGTTGCCATTCTTACTCTGAAAAACTCGTCAAGATTGTTGGAATATATGCCAAGAAAGGAAAGGCGTTCGAGCAGAGGTACGTTTTCGCGCATTGCCTCCTGCAGGATGCGATGATTGAAGTACATCCAACTTACGTCCCTGTCGATATAGGGTAGTGTATTTCCGGCTGAATCAGTCATAATTCTGTAATTTGCTACAAAAGTAACATTTCAAAATCGTAAAGGGTTGAATCGACGTATTAAGTTTTCATTAAAAAAAGCCTGCTCATGCGATACCGACATTTTCGCCGACGGAATATTTCCTGCGGGCCATCGCCTGAAGGTCCACTGTAGTGTCGCATTCATCGACGATTTCCACTCCAAGCATCGACTCAATCACGTCTTCCATAGTGACGATTCCTCTCATACACCCGTATTCATCGGTAACGACGGATATATGCTCCTTCTTCTCAAGCATCCGCTGCCAAATCTCGGAGACTTTTTCGGTTTCCGGAAAGAAGAGAATTGGCCTGACTATTGAAGCCACGGGCTCATTGAATTTATCCTGAGCCAACTTTTCAAGCACGTTTGAACGGCGCACGTAGCCCGTTATGAATTCCTTTTCCGAATCAAACACCGGAATTCTGGAATAGGGAAAAAGCGATTCGTTGTCGTAAAATTCTTTCATTGTGGTCTGACGCGACACAGAAGAAACCACTACGTATGGAGTCATTATCTCTTTGGCAGTGACATTGACAATCTTAAGGAAACTTTTGATTATCTTGTTTTCTGAATGTGCGAAAACCCCTTCATCCGTGCCGACGTTGACCATCGCCTCCACCTCCTCACGGCTGACCGTAAGAGGCTGAATTTTTGGAGAAAAACATTTCGTAAGCAATTCTGAGATCCAGACGAGCGGATATGTGATGAAAATAAGCACCCGGATAATCTTTGCTGATGGCATCGCGAGTGCCCTCCAATAGGAAGCGCCTATCGTTTTAGGGATTATTTCGGAAAAGACAAGTATAAGAAGGGTCAAAACTGCCGATATGATTCCGAAGTAGGCTTCTCCAAACACCTTCACTGATTCTGAGCCTACTCCGGCCGCTCCAATCGTATGGGCCACCGTGTTAAGCGTAAGAATGGCGGCCACCGGACGGTCGACGTTTGTCTTGTATTTCATCATTAGGAATGCTGTCTTGTCTCCTTGGTTCTCTTTCATGGAGATATACGACACGGGGGTAGACAATAGTACGGCTTCAAGCACGGAGCACAAAAAAGATATTGCCAATGCCCCGAACAAATATAAAAGAATTATAGTCATGTAAACAGGTAAATTAATTGATATTCAGTAATATTTCTTAAGGAGAGCTTCTGCCCGCTCTGCTATTCCCTGAATATACAATGCCTCACGCCTCTGTCAAGATGAGTCAGAAGGATTTTGGGCGATTTGACGATTGTTGTGGAATGACAACGCCTAATGCCGACCGATCTGGTTGGTTTCAACTTTGGCATAGAGACTCTTGTTTTAACCATGCATACATGCGCTACGACCGCCTCGGCTTCAATCTCCGTCTCTACAACTTCGGAATTTCCTTCCAGCGACGGAGTCAAAACCAAGGCTATTGCAAGATACAAAATAATATTGGTCAATAGTCTCATAGCGGCATCTTCCTTAGAAGATTTCTTAAACACTTCTTTAATCTATCAACAAAAAAAGTCCGCACATTGTTGCAAAAAAGTTGCGTATGAGATTGCTTCTATTTTGAGATGCTCAATCTTCTTTTAAGCCTCTTTATGCCTTCCACCCCTATGATTGTCAATCCTCCATACTGAAAAGTTTTTGCAAGACCAAACAGAACGAACCATAAGACTCCTTTCGTATAGGTAGAGATCGGCAAAGCCATCTGCGCGAAACTCAATATATAGCAAGGGATCGCGCATAGCAAGACTATCACTCCGGTCCTGAATGACAATCCTTGAAGCATCTTCTTTATCTTAATGAGATTCTCTTTCATCGAGTAGCTTTTTCCTTAGAGATTTTCTTTCCCCACAAAATTACTAAAAGAATTTGGAATATAGTAGTCGTAAAAATTTTTTCCAAGTTGTTTTTTTTGAAGACTGCTTGCCTTCCATAGAAGTTGTCTAAACTTATTTCGATATGTTAATGATACAGTAAAATAATTAAAATACAGCGCATTCCGCA